>JASEER010000001.1:0-3597 GCA_030019475.1 Thermoanaerobacterales bacterium
GCGGGGCGGTCTTTCACGCTGCCCCGCGCTGGCAATGCTTGAGGTGGCCGAGGCGGAGGGGCGCCTGGATCCGGACACGGTGGTTATCGAGCCCACGAGCGGCAACACCGGGATCGGCCTGGCCTGGATCTGTGCCCGCAAGGGGTATCGCCTGGTATTGACCATGCCCGAGACAATGAGCCTTGAACGCCGCAGTCTGCTGGCCGCCTATGGGGCGGAGGTGGTCCTCACCCCGGCCGCGGAAGGAATGGCGGGAGCCGTGCGGAGGGCGGAGGAACTGGCGCGGAGCTATCCTAAAGCCTTTATCCCGCAGCAGTTCGCTAACCCGGCCAACCCGGCGGCGCACGAGGCCACGACGGGGATTGAAATCTGGAACGATACCGGTGGCGCGGTAGATATCCTGGTGGCCGGTGTAGGGACGGGGGGGACCCTGACCGGGACGGCACGGGCGCTCAAGGCGCGTAAACCGGGCCTGAAGGTGGTGGCGGTGGAACCGGCCGAATCGGCGGTGCTGTCCGGCGGGTCCCCGGGCACGCACCGGATTCAGGGTATCGGGGCCGGTTTCGTGCCACCGGTCTTGGAGCGGGAACTGGCCGATGAAGTCATGACGGTGACCGGGGACGAGGCCGCAAAGACGGCACGGCGCCTGGCGCGGGAAGAGGGTCTGCTGGTCGGGATTTCGTCGGGCGCGGCCTGTGCCGCTGCCCTGAGGCTGGCGGCCAGGCCCGAAAACGGGGGGCGGTTGGTCGTTACCATTTTCCCGGATAGCGGCGAGCGGTACATTTCCACCGGCTTGTTTACGGAATAGGTTCCCAGCGAACCACGATGTCTCCCCGCCGGAGCAGGCGGAGGCGGGTGCCGCTGGGAAGCTCACCGGCAAGGAGCGCCTTCTTAAGGCCGATATCGCTTACGATATCCTGATGCCCGTCAGGCCGAAGAACCTTAACCCGGTCTCCGGAACCGGCGGCCAGGAGGACGATCTCCTCTTCGTGGATCGGGGTGCCCAGGATCTTCAGCAGGATGAACACCCCGGGCAGGATAATGAGGATAAAGAGAAAAGCCGCTACGAAGTAAATACGGGGCAGGGTCGAGTTCAGGCCCCAAAGGGCGACGGCGATGGCGGCCAGGGCCGGGATAAGGAAGGTGGCGAACCAGCTTAAGCGGCTGAAGAAACGCACATATATCACCCAGATCTATTCTAACCAAGGTTTGTCCTGCCGTACAATACCAGACCTGGTAAAGCCACCGGCGGTCGCTCCGTAAAAGTCAAAGACGGCTTCCACGGCTCCGGCGTTGAACCGGTCCAGGCCGGCGGGGCGGACGATAATCAGACGGTCCCGGGGGCTGATCCCGACCATTACAGTAGAACCCTCCTGCAGCCCGTAAACGGAAACCGCTGCCGGGGGGAGCAAGTCGAGGAATTCCTTTGCCGCGGTTATGATTTGAAATACCGGCACCCTATCACCTCTCCCTGACTGGTGGCAGGGTTATTTTCCTCCCCAACCGGTATCCTTAATCGTCCTCGAAAAACTCCTTGTCCAGCAGTTCCTTAAAGCGGTCCGGGATGGGAACGGCCGCGGCCGCCGTTGTGCCGTCGGGAAGTTTCAGCTCATAGGTCAGTTCGTAACCGCCGTTCTCGCTCCGGCGGGGGCGCCATTGCTTGAGGATGGTTCCCTCTTGCATCATCTGGGAGATAACCGTTTCGTCACACCACTTGAAAAAAAGTTCCCGCAGTTCGTTCAGGTGTTCCAACACTGGTACCGCCTCCATAAATCACTACCGCTTATTATGCCATGACCCGCCGGAGCATTGGTAGTCTTCGCCGTTTCGGTTTTGGATCAGTACCACTTGCGTGTCAGGACCCAAAGTACGGTCAGCGCCAGGCCTACCGCCAGGGCAAGGGCGATACCGTTCAAAAGCAGCACCCACAGGAACTGGTTGGTCAACGGATCATCCCCCCTCAACATGCGCGTAGCCAGATTATGCACCGGTGGGAAGAGGTGTGATTAGGCGGAAAAAAGGGGAGACCGTTGCCGGCACGGTCCCCCCCGGAAAGCGGGTGACAGCGGGATTCATATACGGTTTTTTATGCCGGCGGCCCGGTCAGGTCAAACCGCAGGAGACCTTCAAAGAGCTGTGCATGGAGTAGTTCGTCGATCCGGATAGGCGTAATGACTTCCCTTACCAGCCGGGTACGCGCCATTTCAATGATCTCGGCATACATCGCGGCGGCCTCGCGCTCATCGGCGATGGCCGTTTCCACGCCTTCGCGGAAGTTGGTAATGACCGGCGGGGACACGATATCGGGTTCCGGGCGGCGGCCGGTGAGGCGTTCCAGCAGGTTTTCGATCATAAAGGCATGCCGTTGCTCGTCACGCCTTGCCAGGGCAAAGGCCAGAAAGGACTCGTAATTGGGTGCCAGGGTCATCATCTGCCCGTAGAACTCGATAGCTGTGCGCTCATCGGTAAGGGCCTCCCGGAGCATCCGGATGACCTCCATCCGTTCCAGCATAGTCCGTTCCCTCCTTGGTGGTTTGTTACATGTTATGAATATAGTGGCAAACATGCCCCTTCCTGCTTGAGACTTGGTACATAAAGAAAGACCCCCGCCAAGATGCGGAGGGCCTCAGACTGCGTAAGTCGTTTTAGGCCGGGCTGGCAAAGAGCAGAATCAGTCCTGCTATACCCAATAGCACGCCGGCGATGAGATGGTTTCTCGCCTTCGGCCTCCGTCTCTTACAAGCATCAGACCAGAGCCAGAACTGCAGTCCGGCGACCGCCCAGATGACGAGCCCGGCAAGTTGTTGCTTCAGTATCCTCACTCCAGTCCAAACGGCATGTCTTTTCCTTAAATGTATTACATTTGGGCCGGCAGGGGAAGTCCTGCACCGAGTCGAATACGCCTGTGGGGTATTCCCAGCGGCCGGCGGCGGCCCGCGAAAGGGGATGGTGTTTAGCGGTCTTGAGGGGGGCCCCAGGGAGGCCTCAAAAAGAGACAGCCCTGGCTCGTGCCAGGGCTAAGCTGTGCGTCGCTGTCAAAAGTGCTCATAATGGCCGCCTTGAGGTACGAAGCTGCAAAGACCTGGCCTGCCGCCTGGGGGTGGCGGAGCGGACGCTCCGGCGCGCAAAGTAAGAGTAGAACGTGGCGGCCATTTGACCGTCGTGGCTACTCGTCACGGTCGCCACGGCACTACCACTACGCTCCACGCATGCCATATCTTAACTCTGCCAAGACATAATACATATGGGTTCAGGGTGGCCGGGCGGGGGTGCGGGATGGCCTGGGCTCTTATCGTTTGCTACGCAGAAGAATCATCTGATCATCATGCTCATCAAGCCGGGCATCGAGGACCTCCAGCTTTTTCTCAATACGGGCTAAGGCCTCCATGACTACTTCACGGTCGTCGAACAAGGCTTTGATTTTGTCAATGACCTTATTCTCAATGTGGATTTCCAGCCTGTCCAAGCGTCTACCCAAGTTATCCTGGCCTTGATGCAATACTCCCATGTCGGCGCGTAGGGCCTTCAATTCCTGCCCTTGGGCGTCCTGGCCCTTCTCCAGGCGGGCCTGCCCTTCCTGCAGGCCGGTCACGTCCG
>JASEER010000001.1:3605-108235 GCA_030019475.1 Thermoanaerobacterales bacterium
TGCAGGCCGGTCACGTCCGCACGTAGGGCGTCCTGGCCCTTCTCCAGGCGGGCCTGCCCTTCCTGCAGGCCGGTCACGTCCGCACGTAGGGCGTCCTGGCCCTTCTCCAGGCGGGCCTGCCCTTCTTGCAGGCCGGTCACGTCCGCACGTAGGGCGTCCTGGCCCTTCTCCAGGCGGGCCTGCCCTTCTTGCAGGCCGGTCACGTCCGCACATAGGGCATCCTGGCCCTGGCGCATCTCCTTCAGTTCAGCCAGAATCTGCTGTAAAACCTTTTCCACGGACGGGCCTCCCTCGGGTGGTCTACGAAGCTATGCTATCACAAAAGGGGTGAGATGGAAAGGGTTTCCGGACGGGGAGCCGTGGCTTTCGCCACTGTTCCCCGTCTTTCAAGGCCGGACAGCCGGGCCTTCGGCCACGGCGGACCAGCCACGGGGCGGCGCCACCCGGCGCCGCCCTTGCCGCTGATCAGACTGATCAGGCTGATGTACTGGCACCTCCTGCGACCGAAAGGGGCCAAGCTGGCGGGAGCACCCTTGCCGATTGGCTTGGCCGCCGAGTCATCGACAACAAAAGGCTTCCGGGGATATCCCTGGAAGCCTTCATTAATCTTGCTATGGTGGACCTGGTGGGAATCGAACCCACGACCTCTTGAATGCGAGTCAAGCGCTCTCCCTCTGAGCTACAGGCCCGGCAAGGTTCATTGTAGCATATCGCCGGCGCGCATGCAAGGCAGTCAGCGGGCGAAGACATGGTTTCCGATCTGCATGTGGACCGGGCGCGACCACACCCACGGGTTGACCCGCTTGTAGGGGTTCCAGTAGTAGACGGCCCCCTTGGTCGGGTCGCGGCCGGCCAGAGCGTCTTCGGCGGCGCGTACAGATTCGGTGCTCAGCGGACGCCAAATCTGGCCGTTGTCAACAGCCTCAAAGGCGTTCGGCTGGTAGACCACACCCCGGATGGTGCGCGGGAAGCGGGGGTCCTCGGTACGGTTGACGATCACCGCGCCCACGGCGACCTTGCCCCGGTAGGGCTCGTCGGCCGCCTCGCCCTCGATAACCCGGGCCATCAGGATCACGTCTCCACGGCTTGCCTTGTAGCCGACGGCTGTTCCGGCCGTCTCCCCGCCGCGGGATGCGGCGGCGGAATGTATGGCCGCCCTCTCCTTCTCGGTCTGACGCACGTTGCTCTCGGCCGCGAGGATTACCTGTGCCTGCAGAGCAATCGCCAGAACGAAGAGCAGGCCCGAGACGGCCAGCCGGCGGTACCCGAAGCGCGACCACCAGCGGCACAGGTCCGGCCAAAGGCGCTGGATTCCTGATGTTGACCGGCTTTGTGCACGTGTTAAGGCCCACCGGCGGCGGAAGTCAGACCATAGGCGCTGAAGTTGACGACAGGTTTTCTTCAGGTCAGCCACCGTTCTCTCACTCCTTTCGGTGTGCAGGGGACGGCGCTAGCCAGTATAACGAAGGGCAGATAAAGAGGTCAATGGCAGGAGATGCCGGGGGGTTGGCGGCGGGATACCATAAACCCTTGGGGCTGTAAGGTCAGCACCACCTGCCCGGGCGGGAGAAGGTAATTTCTGGCGTGCGAAAGATGAAGGCCGGAGGATGCCATCCTTCGGCCTTCAACAGTCTTATCCTGGCGGTATTTACGGAATTCTCCTCAGCTTTCCCGCGGCCGGCTCGCGCGGCGGCGGGGGACCGACCCGCTCGGGGTACCCCAGGACCAGCGTGGCGATGACGGTGTAACCCTCCGGAAGGGCGAGGATCTCCCGGGCAGCCGGCAGCCGCCCGATGGAGAGCCAAGCCGATCCCAGCCCGCAGTCGTGAGCGGCGAGCATAATATTCTGCACTGCAGCCGCCGTGCCCATCAGATACTCCTCGTGGTCCACGGCCATCTCGGGGGGGCGGGAGACGACGGCCATGACAACGGGTGCGCCGCCGAAGTCCACCATGAAATCGCTGATGATCTTCTTCTTAAACTCCGGGAAAATGGGGCTGGGCAGTATCCTTTCCCGGACAAAGGCCTGGTAAAGATCCCGCAGGGCGGCCCTGCCCTGCGGCCCCACGAGGATGAACTCCCAGGGTTGGGCGTTACGCAGGGACGGCGCCCACGTGGCCGCTTCCAGAAGGCCCATAAGCACCTCTTCACTTACCGGGAGGGGCTTGTAGTAGTACGTTGTGCGCCGTTCCCGAATGGCCTCCATCAATTCCACCGGTATGCCTCCCTTCATTAATGCTTAATCCACCTATAACATGGTCAGGGAAGCCCGGACAAATGCCCGGCGACCCCCGCGCGACCGCGAGGGATGAAGCGGGGGCGGGGCTACCCCGGAACAAGGCCTTAGCCGATCTTTTGCGCCGCTTGATCCGGTTGCTGGCTTGCCTTTTTTTGCCGGATCAGCGCTTCTTCGGCGTAATCGCTGGAGATCAGGTAAAGGTGGACCCACAGCTCGTGCTCGTTGGCCTTCCCGGCTAACTCCTGCGCCAGGTCACGGAACTTCTTCTCTACCCGGTCCTTGAAATGGGAAAAGTCGACAAGGGTTTCGATAACCTCGCGTTGGCTGTAAGATGTGCCTTCGCGCAACACCTTGGGCACGCTTTTCACCCCCCACAAGGGTATTATAGCGTGCCTGCCATTAAATGGGAATAGGGCGGCGCCATAAAAAGGGGCCCCTTTAGGGGCCCCCGACACCTGGCTGCTCGTGAACTAGAAGTTCAAGTTGCCGGCACCGTAGAGATTAGCGCCATAGCCGGTACCAAAGAGGTTGGCGCCATAAGAAGCGGACGGCATTTGGATGTTGCTGCCGGAGAGACCCCAGGACCGGTTAATGTTACCCGGGTTTTGGCCCAGGTTGGCCTGGTTCATGGCGTTGAAAGCATTGACATTGCCGAGGTTGCCGAAGTTGCCGGCGGTGCCGATGTTGCCGCCGAAGCCGAACTGCTGTGAGCCGACGTTCCAGGAGGGCTGGAAGCTGCTACCCTGCGCCGACCAGGACGGCTGGAAGCTTGTGCCGTACTGGCCTACGTTCCAGGACGGCTGGCCGGTGAACCCGGTGCCGAGCTGGGCGCCGTAACCGCTGTACAGGTTGGCGCCGGGGATGTTCTGGCCCCACTGGGCGCCGCCGAAGGCCTGGTAAGGCTGCTGGCCGGTGGCGGAGTACTGCTGCGCCAGGCTGGAGATCTGGTTCAGGCTCTGGTTGAGGGCGCCGGCCATCTGGTTGATGCGCTGCAGTTGCTGGGCGGCGGTGGCCTCCATCTGCTGCATCTGGGCCAGCTTGGCCGCGTTCGACTGCTCGTCGCGGGCCAGGTTGGTAGCCATGTTGGCAATGTTGTTCAGGTCTTGGCGCAAGTTATTGATCTGCTGCTGGAGCTGCTGGAAACGATAGGGCATGGTGAAGAACCTCCTTTGTCATTTTCCCTTATTATTCACAGGGCTGCCAAGTTTATTAGTGGCAGTTAACGGTTTGACTGGCGGTAAACGGCACCCAGGGGGAAGCCCGGGGAGGGGGTGGCCAGGCCTTGAAGGTTACGACTCAAGGCCACGGATTCGACCCCGTGGGTGAGGGGAATCCAGGGGGTGTCGGCAAGGATGATCTGCTGCGCCTGCCGGTAAAGCTCAGAGCGCCGCTTCTCGTCTTGTTCCCTCTGTGCGCGGGCCAGGAGCAGGTCCGCCCGGGGGTTGCTGTAACGGCTGATGTTCTGGCCGCACGGGATCTGTGACGTGGCCAGCAGATTATAAAGGAAGTTATCCGGATCTCCGTTGTCTCCCACCCACCCATAGAGAAAAGCGTCCCCCTCCTGACGCCGGAGGGCTTCTTTGAAGGCCTCCCAGGGGTAACTGCGTACCTGTACGCGGATACCGGCCATAGCAAGCCGTTCAGCGACGGCCCGGGCGAGGGCGGTCCCGCCGGTCGGCGCATAGGGCCTGGCGTCCCGGTAGGTGACCAGGGTGAAGGAGAGCCCCGAAGCGGTTCCTGCGGGCGTTGGCCGTTCAGCTGCCTCCATGGGCCCGGTTCCCCCGCCGGAACCGAGGATGCCGGGCGGCAGCAGCCCGGATGCGGGAAGAGCCAGTCCATCCGGAAATACCTCGGCGACCAGGGCGGAAACGTCCAGCGCCTCCGCGACGGCACGGCGCAGGGATGGATTGCCAAAGGGCGGCTTGTTCGTATAGAATCCCATGTAACACAGGTTCTGGCCCGGCGCGGCCAGTATCCGGTACGGCGCCCCCGTAGGGGCGCCGGCCACGCCGGGGTCATCGGCGGCGTCGATGCACCCGGAGGCCAGCTCCGCGAGGCGCTGTTCGCGCCTGGGGATAACAACGAACCGGAGTTCCCGTGTCCGCGGCTGTGGTCCCCAGTAGTGCGGTACCCGCTGAAGGGTTATGCGGCTTGCGGTCCAAGCGGTGATTTGGTATGGGCCGGTTCCGGCGGGGATGCCGTCCGCTCCGGGGTCGCCTGTAACGGCGGCCTGCAGCATGGCCAGGTTGCGGATGAAGGGCGCATAGGGATAGCGTAGGCGGAAGCGAACCCGCCGCTCGTCCAGGGCCTCGACCGTGTCGACCGGAGCGTAGATGAAGCCGGCGTACGGCGAACGTTCTCTCCGCTGGGCCTCGATGGCATGGACCACGGCGGCGGCGTCGCATGGGACGCCGCCGTGGAACCGAACGCCGGGGCGGATCTCAAAGGTCCAGGTCAGGCCGTCGTCGGAAACATCCCAGCGGCGTGCCAGGGCGGGCTCGATTTCACCCGGGCTCCCGGGCCGGAAACGGACCAGACCCTCGAAGACATTACCCAGAACGCGGCGGGACGGATCGTCCAAAGCCAGCGCGGGGTTGATGGCCCGGGGTGCGGCGGCCAGGCCCCAGACAATGCGGCCGGAAGGCGGGGCCGGCTCCCGGCGCGCTTGAACGGCCAGCAAGAGGATCCCGGCCAGTAAGAGAAGGACGAACCCCAAAGACAGGCGGAACGGTAAGCGGAAAACCATTCCCGGCCTCCCTGCTGTGCTAATAAATGGATATTCTTGATGCTAATTACTAAATCCTGCTTGGTTCCAAGCATGTAATGGTTAAAGGCCCAGGTTACGGGTCATTGCTAGAAAAAAGAGGAGTGGGGATGGGGATGCGTTTCGGTCCGGCGGGGAACGCCGCTTCGTTTTATGAACAGGGCCATAAGTCTTCGGTCGATGCCCCGGGATGGCTCCGGAAACTGGGATTGGACGCCTACGAGTATCAGTGTGTGCGGGGCGTGAACGTCGGCGAGGTCACCGCGCGGGCCATCGGGCGGCAAGCCGTCGCACACGATATCGCCCTCAGTATCCATGCGCCGTACTACATTAACTTCGGGAGTGAAAAACCGGAGCATATCGCCAAGAGCAAGCGTTATCTCCTGGATTCGCTGCGGGCGGCGCGGTGGATGGGAGCGACGCGGGTGGTGTTTCATGCGGGGAGTGCCGGAGCGGACCGCGCCCGGGCCCTGGCCCGGGCCAGGGAAGCCCTGCGTGAGGTGCTGGCCGAGGCCGGGGAGGAGGGCCTGGATGGTATCTTCATCTGTCCCGAAACCCTGGGGAAGCTGAGTTCTCTCGGCCTGCTGGACGAGGTCCTGGCCCTGTGTGACCTGGACGAGCGTATGCTGCCCGCCATCGACTTTGCACACGTCCATGCCATCACCGGGGGAATGCTCACCGATCGTGCGGCCTTCGCCGCCGTCCTCGACCGGGTGGCCGCGGCCGTTGGAACGGAACGCCTGCGGCGGCTGCACATCCATTTCAGTCCGGTGGAGTTCACGGAGTCCGGGGAGCGCCGCCACCGCACGTTGAAAGAGGAAGGTTTCGGGCCCGATTTCCCCCCGCTGGCCGAGGAAATCGTCGCCCGCGGGATGTCTCCGGTCCTGATCTGCGAGTCCGACGGCACCCAGGCGGAGGATGCGCTGGCATACCAGAAAATGTTCCGGCAGCTGGTGGAAAAATCTTAAATTAGCAAAAACCATTTACATTTCGTATCCTGTTCTATAAAATTATCTGCGTGCGACGAATCCCGCCGCTGCGGAGAGGGGATGGCTGCCTTGCTGCCGGTGCCGCAAAAATACTTCCTTACGGCTGCTTGCGCCGAAGGGGAAAGCCGTCTGAACGCTTTTGATAACGCGCTTTTGGCCGGGCGTATCGGCAATGTAAACCTGATCCGGGTCTCGAGCATCCTGCCGCCGGGGGCGGTATACGATCCCGGCCTGGAACTGCCGCCGGGGGTGCTGGTGCCGACCGCCTACGGATCGATCATCAGCGAGACCCCGGGGGAACTCATCGCCGCCGCGGTCGGAGTAGGATTATCCGAGGATACCTTCGGGGTGATTATGGAATTCTCGGGGAAGTGCAGCCGTGAAGAGGCCTACGAGAAGATCGACCGCATGCTGGAGGAGGCCTTCAGCCGGCGGGGGATGAAGCTTGTCGAAAAGAAGATCGCCGCCTGCGAACACCGCGTGGTGCGGATCGGGTGCTGCCTGGCCGCCGTGCCGCTCTGGTATTAGGCGATAAACAGCAAAGGGGGACCGGCCATTGCCTATCTGGTACAGTGAACAGCAGAACGAAAACCTCTTGCTGAGCTGTCGGATCCGACAGACGCTGCACGTGGAGAAGACGCCCTTTCAGGATCTGGCAGTGGTCGACACCGTCCAGTTTGGGCGCATGCTCGTTTTGGACGGGGTGGTTCAGACGGCCATTGCCGACGAGTTTGCGTACCACGAAATGCTGGCCCATGTCCCGCTGAACGCTCACCCGGCGCCGCGCCGTGTTTTGATCATCGGCGGCGGTGACGGCGGATTAATGCGCGAAGTGGTAAAGCATAAAGCCGTGGAGCGGGCGACCCTGTGTGAGATCGACGAGCGCGTGGTGGAGGTATCCAAGCAGTATCTCCCCGAACTTGCCGTAGGCTTCGAACACCCTAAGGCCGAGGTTTTTATCGGGGACGGCATCAGGTATGTGTCCGAGCGCAAGGACACCTTTGACGTGATTCTTTGCGACTCGACCGATCCGATCGGTCCCTCGGTGGGCCTCTTCAGCCGGGAGTTCTACCAGGCGGTGTATGAGGCGCTGCGGCCCGACGGGATCTTCGTCGCCCAGACGGAATCGCCGTACTTCCATACCGGTATGTTCGCCCGCATCCTGAACGACCTGCGGGGTATCTTCCCCGTCGCCCGGGGTTACTGGACCTTGGTGCCCAGCTACCCCAGCGCGGCGTGGAGTTTTTCCCTCGGTTCAAAGAAGTACGATCCCCTGGCGGTTGAGGTGGAGCAGATCCCGGACCTTGGCACCCGGTACTATACGCCGGAGATCCACAAGGCCGCCTTCGCCCTGCCGCGGTTCGTCCTAAACGAAATTGAGGAGCAGGCCAAGAAGGGTGCATAACTACATTCGCAAGGACCACGGTTTCATCGCCGCCATCTCCGAATACAACCCGGCTTCGGTGGTGATGGTCGGCGCGCCGCTGGACATTACGGTCACCTTTCGGCCGGGCACGCGGGACGGCCCCACGGCCATCAGGGTTATGTCCCAGAGCCTGGAGGATTACAGCCTGGAATTGGGGCGGGAGTTGAACAGTGTCCCCGTGTATGATGCCGGGGACCTTGTCCTGCCCGCCGGCGACTTGGCGGCGAGCCTGGGCCGTATTGAGGATGCGGTCGATGCCGTCATGGGCGACGGCAAACTCCCCCTTCTCCTTGGCGGCGAACACCTCCTTACCCTGCCCGCCGTGAAGGCCGCGGCGCGGCGCTACCCCGACCTGATCGTTGTCCAGTTTGACGCCCATGCCGACCTCCTCGACAGCTATGAAGGCGCCACCCTGTCCCATGCCACCGTGATGCGCCGGGTGGCGGAGATCGTGGGTGAGGAGAACGTCGTCCAGTTGGGGATCCGCTCCGCGACGAGGGATGAGGTCGCCTTCGCCAGGGACAACACCCTGATGTATTGTTACGACGTGATCCCCGCCCTGGACGAGATCCTGCAGGCCATCAAGGGGCGCCCGGTCTACGTCACCGTGGACATCGACGTCGTAGACCCGGCCTTTGCCCCGGGGGTGGGAACGCCTGAGCCCGGCGGAATCGACGCGCGGGAGTTCATCCAGGCGGCCTACTACCTGTATGACATGAACGTCATCGGCATGGACCTGGTCGAGGTCAACCCGGCTTTTGACCGCGCCAACCTTACCGCGCTCCTGGCCGCCAAGTTTCTGCGGGAGGCCATCCTCTGCCTGGGCCGTGCCGGCCGCGCGAAGATCAAGGTCGTCGACAGCCGCCTGGCCGAGCGCAAGAACGTCAACAGGAGTTGACACGCGCGCCCGTTTTTTATATACTGAGAATGTCGCCGCGGAGCCGTGGTGTAGCCTGGTTTAACATACTGGCCTGTCAAGCCAGAGATCGCGGGTTCAAATCCCGTCGGCTCCGCCATAAATAAGGTTACAATATGCCAAGGTAGCTCAGTAGGTAGAGCAGGGGACTGAAAATCCCCGTGTCGGCGGTTCGATTCCGTCCCTTGGCACCAGTTCGGAAGTTCATACGCGGAAGTGGCTCAGCGGTAGAGCATCGCCTTGCCAAGGCGAGGGTCGCGGGTTCGAATCCCGTCTTCCGCTCCATAAGATAAAAAACCCTTTGCCGAGAGGCAAAGGGTTTTTGAATCTGTGATAAACTTTAAGCATAAATTAGTTGAAGTGGTGCTGGCTTTTGCTGATATTGGTCATTGACGATGAACCCCACATCCTGGAACTGGTCAGGTTCAACCTTGAGAAGGAGGGTTTTGAGACGGCCCTCGCGGCCGATGGGTTGCAGGGGCTGGAAATGGCCCGCGGGCTCAAGCCGGACCTGGTCATTCTCGACCTTATGCTCCCGGAAATGGACGGGTACCAGGTCTGCCGGGAGTTGCGGAGCGATCCTCAGTTGACCGGCGTGCCGGTGATCATGCTTACGGCCCGGGATCAGGAACTGGACAAGGTCCTGGGATTTGAACTCGGCGCCGACGACTACGTCACGAAGCCCTTCAGTCCCCGGGAACTGTTGGCCCGGGTGAAGGCGCAGCTGCGGCGCCGGACAGCGGCGGCGCTGCCGGCGGAGAGGCGGCCGGAGAGCGAGATCCGTATCGCGGACCTGGTAATCAGGCCGTCCCGCTTCGAGGTCGAGGTTCGGGGCGAGCCGGTGCGGCTCTCCCGTAAGGAGTTTAATCTCCTGCTCCTCATGGCCTCCCACCCCGGGCAGGTGTTCACCCGGGACCAATTACTGGAGCGTATCTGGGGTTATGACGCCGTCGATGGAACCCGTACCGTGGATGTGCACGTCCGTTACTTGCGGCGCAAGATTGAGGAAGACCCGGCACACCCCCGGTATATCGAGACGGTCCGTGGCCTCGGCTACCGCATGAAAGGTTAGGCCGCGGGGTAAGATATAAGATAGAGGAGGTGATAAATGGGTGCAGCGTTACAGGAGCGCAATGGCCGAAATGCTCCGGGAGCGGCGGCGGCTGTTGGAACAACTCCACGGGACAGGGGAGAGCCGCGAAGAGGTCTTGAACCGCCTGCGCCAGGTGGAGGAGCGGATCAAGGCCGAGGAACGCCGGGGTCCGCGGTCCTACCTGGATCACATTATGGAACGCTCGGGGCAGCATGAAGAAGACAGAGGCTAATCAGGCCTCTTTTTTCATGCCGTGCCCGGGGCCTTTGAATTTGACAGTGCCAATTACAGGAAATATGCTAAAATTACTTGCACAACGAGGAGGCACTCCTTTTTGCCCGTGCGGGTAGGTTGGTACTGCGTTTATACCCCTGAAGAGATCATCGCCGCCGCGGGGTGTGAGCCTTACCGGCTGGTCCCCCCCGATGGTATCGAGGGAAACACTCCGCTTTTGCCGTCTACTCTCTGCCCCCTTGTGCGTTGCCTCGTCACCGGCCTTGAACAGGGCGCTTTTCCGCCCCTCAACGGAGTCATCATCGTCAACTCCTGTCACGCCATGTTACACCTTTATAACGCCCTCGCCCACCGCTTTACCGAAGAGCCGTTTGTCTTTCTTCTCGATATGCCCCGCCGGGACGGCCCCGCGGCGACGACGCGGCTGGCCGCGGAACTGCGGGTCCTGGCGGCCTTTCTCGGCACACGGTCGGGACGTTCGGTCACTACGGAACGCTTATGGGCGACCATCCGTGAACAGGGCAATGCCCTTCTTGCGGCAGAAGGCCCTGGGGCGCCCGGCGTCCGGGGGATGCGGAAGGCAGGACCGCGGGTCGCCCTGGCCGGTTCCTTGCCGCCCCCCGGTCTGGCGGCCCTGGTTGAGGAGGCCGGAGGGGCGGTGGTTACGGATGATCTTTGCGGCGGCCGGCGCTACCGGTCCGGCCGGGGGGCGGTCCTGGAAGAAGCCCTGGCCGCGGAACGGGATGGGGAAGATCCCTTTGCCGTTCTTGCCCGGAGCCACCTGCGCCGCTCGCCTCCCTGCCCCCGGTTCGTGACGCGGGGGGATGGGCGCCGGCGGGAGCTGCTGAAGCTGGTGGAAACGCACGACCTGCGGGGCTTGATTTACCATACCTTGAAGTTCTGCGACCTCAGCCATTATGACTACCTGTGGGTCCGGGAAGCCCTGCGGGAAAAGGGCGTGCCGGTATTGCACCTGGAAACCGAACTGGGCACTCGCGACCTGGGCCGTTTACGCACCCGCGTTGAGGCCTTCCTGGAGATGCTGCTATGAGAGAGGGGGGCGGCTTGGTAACAAAACTGCGGACCTTACTGGGCGAGGACCTCAGGCGCCACGCGCTCGCCTCGCCTGTCACGTACCGTCTCGCCAGGGAGTTGGTCGTATGCCGCAAGACGTATACTTGGAAAGCGACGAGGATGGCGGCGGCTTTCGGCCTGGATCTTACCGCGGCCGCCTACCGCCGGAAGAACCCGGTGGCATGGACGAGCGCCTTCTTCCCGACCGAACTGCTCTACGCGATGGGCATCGTCCCCTTTGCCCCGGAGACCGCATCGGCCGCGGCGGCCTCTTTGGGCGTGGCGGAGGCCGCGCTGGATCTGGCGGACCGGGCAGGGGTGGCCAGGGATACTTGCTCATTTCACCGTGTTACCGCCGGGTGTGCCCTGGGGGGCTACTTCCCCCCGCCGGATTTCCTGCTGGCCACAACCCACCTTTGCGATGGGGCCCCACAGCTTTTTCGCTATCTGGCGGACTACTACGGCCGGTCCTTCTTTGTAGTGGACGTGCCTGTTTCCTGGACGCCCGCAACCCAGACCTACGTGGCGGCGCAGCTGGAGGAGCTGATCCGTTTCCTGCGGAAGCACACCGGAAAAGACCTGGACCCGGAGCGCCTTCGAAAGGCCTTCGCCGCATCCAACCGGGCGCGGGAGGCCTTGCGCCAGGTCAACGCGGCCCGGCAGGCCGCTCCCGCCCCTTTGGGCACCGGCCCAAACCTGGACTTCCTTTACCTGCTTTTTGTGGGGTTCGGCCACCCCCAGACGGCCACCGTTTTTGCGACCCTGGCCGGGGAGTTAAGGGAGCGCCGTCCTTCCGCGGCGGATGAACACCCCGAACGAGTTCGCCTTTTGTGGCTGCACCTGAAGCCCTATTTCCCCAACCCCCTTCTTGAGCGCCTCGCGGCATTCCCGGGCGTGGCGGTGGCCTTTGAGGAGATGAACCACGTTTACTGGCCGGCCCTGGACCCGGCAAGGCCTTTTTGGAGTCTGGCGGCGAAGGTTCTCAGCCACTTCGGGGTCGGTCCGGTCACGCGGCGGGTCGCAACCCTGCGTTACCTGGCCAAGACGTATAGAGCCCGGGGCATAGTCCATTTTAATCACTGGGGCTGCCGGCAGGGCAACGGGGGAGCGCTTGTCATGCGGGACACCTTGCGCGACTCCGGCTTACCGGTACTCATTCTGGAAGGAGACTGCGTGGACCGCTCTAACTTCGCGGAAGGGCCGGCCTGCACGCGCCTTGAGGGGTTCATTGAAATGTTTTTGGCCAACGGGATGGGTTAACCTGTGAAAATCCCGGCCGCAATTTTTTAACGTTTTCTTAATAAGAGAATAATCGGCACTTAACATGTTTGCGGTATTGTTACCTTGGCCATACATGACAAGCTCCGGTATTAAGCCCTTCTTCTTTGCGGCGATGAAGGGGAGGGAGGAGACCTTCGCATGACGCACGGATCTAAATGGCTTGGCGTGCTGGCCGCCGCCGTCCTGGCCATGGCCCTGGCAGTGGCCGGTTGCGGCCCGAAATCCGGCACGGGGGGTCTTTCCGGCAATGTCACGGCGGTCGGCTCCACCGCCCTGCAACCCCTCGTTGAAGAGGCGGCGTACCTGTTTATGGCGAAGAACCCGGGTATCCGGATCTCCGTCCAGGGCGGCGGGAGCGGCACCGGCCTGAGCCAGGTCTTCGGCGGCGGGGCGGACATCGGCAACTCCGACATTTTCGCCGAGGAAAAGGACGGCATCGACGCCGGCCAGTTGGTGGACCACAAGGTATGTGTCACCGGCTTCGCCCTGATCACCCACCCGGAGAACAAGGTGGACAACCTGACGAGGCAGCAGATCAAAGACATCTTTACCGGCAAGATCAAGAACTGGAGCGAGGTCGGCGGGGACGACCGGAAGATCGTTCTCATAAATAGGGCAAAAGGCTCCGGCACCCGGGCGACCTTTAAGAAATACGTTATGGACGGCCTGGAAGAGGCTCCGGGTGACGCCGAGCAGGAGTCGTCCGGGACCGTGCGCAAGGTCGTCTCCGAAACCCCGGGCGCGATCAGCTACCTGGCCCTGCCCTACGTAGACAGCAGCATGGTCAAGGCCCTGAAGATCGACGGCGTGGATGCGGGTCTTGAAAGCATCGCGAGCGGCAGGTACCCCTTCTGGTCATACGAGCATATGTACACCAAGGGTGAACCACAGGGGGCGGTCAAGGTCTTCCTCGACTACATGTCCGGCGAAGAGGTGCAGGCCGGCCTGGTTGAGAAGTTCGGCTTCATTCCCATCGGAGCCATGAAGGTGGAGCGTAGCGCGGATTAAGGCATCATCCCTGCAATTGTTGATCGCCAAGGGTGGGAGGAGAGAACGTGTCGGACGTGCCGGGCCGTGTCAACGGCCTTGAACAGGAATCGCCCGCAGCCCCTGACTCGCCAGGTCTTCGACGTCGGCGGCTCCGCGCGCGGCTGGGCTTTGCCGCCACGGCCGCCTGCGCCGCCCTGGTCATTGTCCTCACGGCGGCCATCGCGCTCTTTATCGGCAGTAAGGGCCTAGCCACCTTCTTCGTGCACGGCGCGGACCCGTTACAGTTCTTTTTCAGTACCCAATGGTGGCCCGACCGTCCGCTGGAGGACGGGGGGCCGCTGATCGGCGCCCTGAGCTTCATCGTCGGATCGGTGATCATTTCAGTGCTGGCGGTCCTGGTCAGCGCCCCTCTCGGCGTAACCTGTGCCGTCTTCATGACGGAGATTTCTGCCAAGTGGGGTCTGCGCCTGCTGCAACCTACGGTTGAACTCCTGGCCGGTATCCCTTCGGTCGTTTACGGCTATATCGGACTGAGCCTGCTGGTGCCCTTTATACGGGGTAACCTTGGCGGCACCGGTTTCAGCGTCCTGGCCGGCTTCCTGGTCCTTTCAGTGATGATCCTGCCCACCATCACCAGCGTGGCCACGGACGTCCTGCGGGGCCTGCCGCGGGAATACAAGGAGGCCGCCCTGGCCCTCGGTTCCACGCGTTGGCAGGCCATCAGACTGGTTCTTCTCCCGGCGGGGCTCTCCGGGATAATGACCGGCGTGGTCCTGGGCCTGGCGCGGGCCTTCGGCGAAGCCCTGGCGGTCCAGATGGTCATCGGCAACAAGAGGGAACTGCCCCATTCGATCCTGGACCCGCTGATCACCCTGACCAGCGGGATCACCATGGACATGGGCAACACGGTGCAGGGCTCGCTCTGGAACAGCGCGCTCTGGTCGATGGCGATGGTACTGCTGGCGATGTCGTTTGCCTTCATCCTGCTTATTCGCTTCTTCACCCGAAGGGAGGCCCTGCGGTGAACAACAAGGTCAAGGACCGCCTGGCCACCGCCAGCTTCTGGGCCGGAGCGGGACTGGTCATCTGCGTTTTGGGCGGCCTCCTGGGCTACATCCTGTACCATGGCGCCGGAGCCCTGGACTGGCACTTCATCACCGCTCCCCCGGAGACATTCCGGTCCGGCGGCGGGGTGGGGCCGCAGCTGTTCAACTCCTTCTATATGCTCGTGCTGACCATGCTGCTTACCGTGCCCATCGGGCTTCTCGCCGGGATCTACATGGCAGAATACTCCCACCCCGGGAAGATCACCGATACCGTCCGCTTGAGCATCGAAGCCCTGACATCCCTCCCGTCCATCGTGGTCGGCCTCTTCGGACTTTTGATCTTTGTCAACATGACCGGTTGGGGTTACACCTTGCTTTCCGGCGCCCTGGCCCTCACGGTGATCAACCTCCCTCTGGTGGTGCGTATCTCGGAAGAGGCCCTGCGCAGCGTGCCGCACGAGCTGCGCGAGGCCAGCCTCGCCCTCGGAGCCGACCGCTGGCAGACGATCTGCTTCGTCATCCTCCCCTCGGCGTTACCGGGCCTCATCACGGGCATCATTATCGCCGCGGGCCGGGTCTTCGGTGAGGCGGCGGCCCTGCTTTTCACCGCCGGCATGTCCAGCCCGGCCCTTGACTGGTCACAGTGGTGGAACCTGTTCCACCCCGGCAGCCCCTTAAACCCCTTCCGCCCGGCGGAAACCCTGGCGGTGCACATCTGGAAGGTTAATTCCGAGGCTGTCATCCCGGATATCCGACGCGTGGCCGACGGCGCATCCGCCCTCCTGGTTTTCGTCGTTATCACCTTTAACGTTGCCGCCCGCGCCCTGGCGCGGGCCGTGTCGCGACGCCTGCAGGGGACGTAGGGCGGCCCGGCGCGCAAAACTGCGCCTTGCAGGCCACCGCGGATTACGCTATAATTTGATATGTAACTATAAGGCGGCATAGCCAAGTGGTTAAGGCGACGGTCTGCAAAACCGTTATTCTCCGGTTCGACTCCGGATGCCGCCTCCATAAAAGCTAGTAATGGCAAGGGTTTTGCGTTGCCCATATAATAAGATCCCCTACCTGAGGTAGGGGATCTTGCTTACAAACCAGGCAGACCTTAGCAAGAATTTGGGCTCATTCCCGCACCGGCCTGCCTGTTTTCAGCACCAAGACCGGTTACCTTTGGGCTTCCCTTACGGTTCCTTTGGGGTTACCTCCGGGTTGGCTTTGGGCCACCTTTCGGCCTCCACAGGTTCCTTTCGGGTTGCCTTCAGGTACTTTGAGGCATTGCCTCCGGGTGCTTTATTGCACCCTTTTGGTTACCTTTTGTCGCCTTTGGACGTTCCGGATCACCTATCGGTTCTCAGGGAGCCCTCCGGCTTCCGATCTTGTGCTTGTGATAACATTCTCGCATGGTTAAAGTCTGATGTCAATACCTTTTTCCAAAAAAATTTTAAACGGAGCATACAAAGGCCGGCCGCAACCCGTGGCGGCCCTCCTGCCGTTGAGGGGACATTCACTCGATGGGCGTTGACCGGTCGGCGGCCGGAGGAACCGTTCACCCGTCCCATCGCCCTTTTAGAGAACGGGTCTTTCCTGGACGGGCCGGGAGGGGGTATCCTCTGTAATCATCAGGACGGGAAACGGAGGGATTCACATGTTGACACTGATGGTTCCGGGGCATTCAAGGAAGGTGAGGTGCCTGTGCGGGCACCCGCTGCCCACCTATTGGCTTCGTGGCTCCGTGGCCGTGCAACTCCGTTGCCCGTACTGCGGATCGATGTTCGTCGCGCGAATGGGGAAGGGGAAGGCCGGCGACCCGGACACAGGTGAAACGCGGGCAAGGGGTTAAGAGATCGTCCCGGAAGGGTCCCGTTTCCAATGGGACTTTTCGCTTATTTCTCCGCGTTACCCCCAAAAAAGACAAATTCCCCTCCGAAAAACAAAGTAACCAGATTTTAAGGAGGGGAAAAGAAAATGGTGAAGCGGTTTTTAGTTTTAGTCTTGGCGGGGCTTTTCATCCTGGCCCTGGCCGGCCCGGCCGCGGCCGCTCCGGGGGCCCCGGGGGTCCCCGCATCGAAGAATAAGGAATATGTCCCGCCCTATGACGGCATACCGGACCGTGACCGGGATAAGGATCGCCTGCGCGACCGGACCGGTCAGCTGGATGAGGACGAAACGGTCATTGATGATGGGGCGGGGGACGAGACCTTGCAGTACCAGGAGCAGGAGCGGGAGCGTCTCGGCAAGGGCCAGGGCAACGGCTGGGGCCACCGCCTGCTGGTAAACAGTAAGGAGCACAAGTTCGGGGATGTCCCTCCGGTTATCAAGGACGGCAGGGTGCTGATTCCCGTACGGGCGGTCACCGTCGCGCTCGGGGGACAGGTGGATTGGGATCCGGAGGCCCGGACCGTTACGGTCACCCTCGGCGATACCGTATTGAAAATCGCCGTTGACGACCTGAAGGCCACGGTCAACGGGGCCGTCTATGACCTCGACGTGCCGGCCAAGGCCGAGCAAGGACGGGTAGTGGTTCCTTTACGCTTCATCGCGCAGGCCCTGGGCTACGAGGTGGGATACGACAGTTCCACCGGCGACGTGACGGTGGATGAGGACGAGGACGAAGATGAAGCGGTAGAGGAAGAGGACCAAGAGGGCGAAGTTGAAGACGAGGATCAGTCCGGGGATGAGGAACAAGATCAGGAAAACGATGAGGGCGAAAACCAGGATCAGGTTGAGGGAGAGGAGTAGCGCACCGGAAGACGTAACTGGGGAACCCGCTTTGGGCGGCTTCAGCAAAGAGGCCGCCCGTTTTGTTCATTGAACGTTCGTTATTGTTCATTATTAAAGGAACTGCACTTTGAGATGTCGAATGCACAAGAAGAACGACGGACAAAGGGGGTGATGAGGTTTGCCGACCGTGTCCTTTAATTGGCTCGACATCCTGCGCTATGTTGTTGACGCCACCCTCGTCAGCCTCATCGCCTACAAGATCTTCACTTACCTCCGGGGCACCCGCGCCGTGCAATTGATCAAAGGGATATTCGTCATCGGGCTCCTGGCCGCCCTGGCCTGGGGCTTTAACCTGACTATAATGAAGTGGGTGCTGCAGCAGCTTCAGGTTATGGCCGTCGTCGCCGTGGTGGTCGTCTTCCAGCCGGAACTCCGGAGTATGCTGGAGCGCCTCGGGCGGGACAGTCCCTTCGGCCGGCGCCTGCTGCACGGGCAGGAACACGTGCGTCTGGTGATCAGCGAGATCATCCGCGCGGTGCAGGAAATGTCCGAAAAGCGCATCGGGGCCCTGATCGCCGTTGAGCGGGCCACCGGACTGAAGGAATACGTCGAAACCGGGACACAGTTGGACGCTCTGCTTTCACACTCCCTTTTACTGCAGATCTTTGAGCCGAATACGCCGCTGCACGACGGGGCGGTTATTGTCCGGGACAACCGTGTCCTGGCGGCCGGCTGCTACCTGCCGTTGAGCAGCAACAAGTACCTATCCAAGGAACTGGGAACGCGCCACCGGGCCGCCGTCGGGCTTAGCGAGCTTTCGGACGCCGTGGTCGTCGTGGTTTCGGAGGAGACGGGGGCGGTTTCCGTGGCGGAGGAGGGCAAGCTTCTCCGCTACCTGGATCCCCCGGGATTGGAACAGCTTCTCGAAAGCCGGCTGATGGCAGGCAATCAGGCGAACCGCGGGACGCAGGAAAAGACCCCGGAGGCGGATCAGGCAAAGACCCTCGGGGCGTAAATTCAGTGACCGTTACTTTTTACCCTTCCCCCGGGCTCTTTGGGCTCGGGTTTTTAATTTCCGTAATAATAACAAAAAGGAATTGGACCAATAACCCCAAAGCATATAACATTAAGGCAAAAGCCTAGGGGGAGTGAGGGTGACGATGGCCGATTATACGAAGATGTGGGACGAACTGGGCCTGGATCTCGAAGCGCACGAGCAGCTCCTTAAAGCTCTGCCTCCGACGTATTACGACGTTTACCTTACACAGGCGAACCGTCCCCGGGGGATGGAATACTTTGACTTCGTGGTGAACGAGATCCATGGCCTGCGGGTGCAGGAACTGCAAGAGTTCCGCCGGGGCGGGGGCAAGGTCGTCGGCACCTTCTGCGTCTTCGTCCCGGAGGAATTGATCCTTGCCGCCGGGGGCGTCTGCGTGGGCCTTTGTTCCGGCATTGACATCGGTACGGCGCAGGCCGAGGCCGTCCTGCCGCGCAACATCTGCCCGCTGATCAAGTCTTTTATGGGTTTCAAGCTGGCCCGCGTCTGCCCGTACATGGAGTCCTGCGACCTGCTGGTCGGGGAGACCACCTGTGACGGTAAGAAGAAGGCCTTTGAGGTGCTGGCGGATTTCGCGCCGGTCTACGTCATGGAGACCCCGCAGAAAAAAGGCCCGGCGGGTCGCGCCCTCTGGCTGGAGGAGGTGCGGGCGCTGGCCGGCAGGCTGGAGGAACTGACCGGGCGCAAAATTACGCGAGACGCGCTGGCCGAGACCATGCGCCGCGTGAATGGCAAGCGGCGTGCCCTGCAGCGGCTCGACGCCCTGCGCAAGGCCGACCCGGCCCCCATCTCGGGCCGCGACGCCCTGCTCATCAACCAGATCGCCTTTTACGATGACGTGGAACGGTTCACCGGCCAGGTCAACGCCCTCTGCGACGAACTCGAGGAGCGCGTGCGGGAGGGGGTCGGGGTCGCTCCGGCCGGGGCGCCGCGCCTCGTGGTTACGGGAACCCCCATGGCCGTCCCGAACTGGAAGGTGCCTTATGTCATTGAATCCGCGGGGGCGGTGATCGTGGGCGAGGAGATGTGTACCGGCTCCCGCTACTTCGAGGCCCTTACCGAAGAATCCGAAGGGGCCGGGCTGGAGGAGATGCTGGCCGCCATCGCCGACCGGCACCTGGAGCCGGACTGCGCCTGCTTTACCCCCAACATCCGCCGGATGGAAAAACTGGTAGATATGGCACGGGAACGCGGGGCGGACGGGGTAGTCAGTTACATTCTGTCTTTCTGCGATCCTTACGCCGTGGAGTCTCACCAGGTGGAGAAGGCCTTGCGCCGGGCGGGTATCCCGTCCTTGAAGATAGAAACGGATTATGGGCAGCAGGACGCCGGGCAGATCCGGACGCGGGTCGAGGCCTTCCTGGAGATGCTCCTCGCCGGGAGAGGCCGGGCCGATAAGGCCATCTGAGGAAATATTCCCCGTATGGGTCTCACCCGCGTATGGGAGCAGGGGACCTGCACGGTGGTAAAGGAGAAAAAGATACAGGATAAAGGGGCGCCCGGAGAGGGCGCCCCTTTATCCTGCATTCTAAGAGATGTTTATACTTGACGGAGCCATTTTTTAACCGGTATAATCCGAGTAACCTGATCATTCTAGTAACCTTTATCCACCATTGCCCCAAGGTCTGTACCTGCCGGTCAAATAATGGGAGGTCTGTTGATGTTAAAGGTTGAGGGTTTGACTGTGGCGGTAGGCGAACGCATCATCCTCCGGGATGTCAACCTGGAGGTCCGGATGGGGGAAACACACGTCCTCTTTGGGCCCAACGGTTCCGGCAAGTCAACGCTCCTTGGGACCCTGATGGGCTTTCCGCGCTACAAGGTTCTGGACGGGCGGATTCTTTTCAAGGGCGAGGACGTTACGCGCCTGCCGGTGCACGAAAGGGCACTGCGGGGAATCGGGCTGTCCCTCCAGCGGCCGCCGACGATCCGGGGCCTGTCAATGCGCGATATGGTCCGGATCTGTGCGCGGGGCCGCGAGGTATTGCGTGACCTGCCCACGGAGTTGAATTTTAGGGCCTTTATGGAGCGCGAGGTCAACCACGGGTTTTCCGGTGGGGAGATGAAGCGCTCAGAACTTCTGCAACTGATCGCTCAAGACCCGGATCTGGTCCTCCTGGACGAACCGGAGTCGGGAGTGGACCTGGAGAATATCAACCTTATCGGTACGACAATCAACCGCCTGCTGGATCGTAAAATACCCGGAGAGTGCGGCAAGGGCGGCCGGCGGCATAACAAATCGGGCCTTCTCATCACCCATACCGGGCACATCCTGCAGTATGTGAATGCCGATATCGGGCATGTGATGTTTGAAGGCCGGCTGGGGTGCAGCGGAAACCCGCTCGAATTACTTAACTGCATCCGGCGAGGGGGGTACGGCGCCTGTATTCGCTCTGACACGCCCACTTTTATGCAGAGGGACGGGGAGAGACCATGAGGAAAGACGAGCGTATCAGCCCGCATGCCTTCAAGAGCGAGGCGCCGCGGCGGGTCTACTTGGACGACCCGCGCGTTTTACGCCCAGAAGATTCCCGGCGGATGCTAAGCACCGGGGTGGACGTAACCGAAGAGGGACGTATCGGCACGTATATCCAGATGGACCATTCGGTCGTCCACTGTCACGTCAAGCAGGACGGGCTGGATGTTATGAGCACGACGGAGGCGGCCGAGCGTTACCCCTGGCTGGTGGAATACCGGTGGCGGCTGGTTCAGGCCGACAGGGATGAGTATAACGCCTATGCCCGCGACTATGCCCGGCACGGCTACTTCATCCGTGCCCTGCCCGGTATGAAAGTGACCTGCCCCCTTCAGGCCTGCCTGTACATCGCCGCGGACGGGATTACGCAGGCCGTCCATAATATCGTGGTTGTGGAGGAGGGCGCCGAACTGAACCTGGTTTCGGGTTGCGCCAGTGCCCACGACGTGCGGACGGGGATGCACATCGGCATCTCGGAGTTCTATGTCAAGAGGGGCGCCAAGCTGACCTTTACCATGATCCACAACTGGGGAGAGAAGATGCAGGTACGGCCACGGAGCGCCGCCCTGGTGGAGGCCGGCGGGGTCTTCTTGTCCAACTACGTCTGCCTGCAGGCGGTGGACACCTTGCAGATGTACCCCATGGCCTATCTGGACGGGCCGGGGGCCACCGCCCGCTTCCACTCGATCCTGGCGGCGCCGCCCGGGAGCTTGATGGACGTCGGCGCGGGCGTCGTGCTACGCGCCCCGGACACGCGGGCGGAGTCAATCGCGCGGGCCATCACGACCGGGGGGGACGTCATCAGCCGCGGGCGCCTGGTCGGCGAGGTGGCAGGGGTGAAGGCCCACCTGGAATGTCGCGGCCTGATCCTTGCCGAGCGGGGCCTCATTCACGCCATCCCGGAGTTGGAGGCCAGGGTGGCGGGGGCCGAAATGTCCCACGAGGCGGCGGTCGGGAAGATCGCGCCGGAGGAGATCGAATACCTGACGGCCCGCGGGCTGAACGAAGAAGAGGCCACGGCGACGATCGTCCGCGGTTTCTTGAACGTACGGATCGAGGGACTGCCGCGGGAGTTACAGGACGAGATCGACCGGGCCATCGCGGCCGGCCGGGAGAGCATCGTGTAGCGGGGTGACGAGGGCATGGTGGAAGGCGTCGAAAGCCTCCGCATCCAAAGGCTGGATGGGGGAGAAAGACACGAGTTTATCGATGCTTTGGCGGTGGAGTCAGCGGCTACGATCGTCCTCAACGGGCAGGAAATAGCCACAATGGCCTGCAGCCCTTCGTATCTCCGGTGCCTGGGGGCAGGCTATCTGTTGTCCGAGGGGATGGTCAGCGGTAAAGAAATGATCCGAGAGATTACCGTTGGTGAAGGGCAGATACCCATACGTATCAAGCTGGTGGCCGACGTGTCATTTACGGTGGACCCCTCCGGCGGGAAAACACAGGTTGTTTCCGGCTGCGGGAAAGGAACGGCCCTTGTCTGCCGCGGCATCGACCTGCCCAAGGGCGTGGAAAGCAATATTCGTGTATCGTTTGAACAAGTCCTGCTGGCTGTGCGGGCGTTTCATCAGCTTTCTGACATTTATCGCGAGACGGGCGGCGTGCATAGCGCGGCCCTGTCGGACGGCAACGAACCTCTTGTTTTCATGGAAGACATAAGCCGGCACAGCGCTGTTGACAAGGTCTTCGGGGCCTGTGTTTTAGGGGACATATGTACATCCGATAAGCTGCTACTGACGAGCGGCAGAATCTCTTCCGACCTGGTAATTAAGGCAGCCCGGATGGGAGTGCCCATTATAGTCTCCCGGTCAGCGCCGACCACGCTGGCTGTCAAGACGGCCTGTGATCTTGGGGTTACGCTTGCCGGGTTCGTGAGGGGGAAGAGAATGAATGTCTACTCTCATGCCTGGCGCGTAACCGCATGACCAAAAGCGAGCATGACCGGTTTTGGTGGTAATTTGAAAACGACAAGCGGGATGGTGAGCGATGAAGCTTAACACAAGGGTGCGTTACGGGATGCGCGCGCTGCTGGACATCGCGTGCCATGGCACGCAGGAGCCGGTTCGCCTGCGTGATGTGGCGAAGCGGCAAGGGATTTCGGAACAGTATCTTGAACAGCTTATCCTCCCCTTAAAGGGGGCGGGTATCGTACGTAGCATGCGCGGCGCTCGCGGGGGGTTTACCCTGGGAAAGGACCCGTCCGAGATTAAGGTCAGCGCTGTGTTCGAAGCCCTGGGAGGGGCCGTCAGCTTGACCGACTGTCTTACCGATAGCATGGTCTGCAGCCGGACAGAAGACTGTGTCACCCGTGAACTCTGGCGGGAGATCAATGCCGCGATCAAGGGTGTGCTGGCGTCAAAGACGCTGCAGGACCTCCTGGAACGTGAGTTGCGCAGGAACCAGCAACCGGAAAGGGCGGGGTAGAGTGATGCCTGGTTTGCCCACCATTGGCAAGATCTCGCCGGATGTCTTTAGAGACCTGATCTACCCGCGTTTGGGGGCCCCGGCCGGAGACGTGCTTGTGGGACCTCAGAGCGGCGTTGACGTGGGAATCGTGGAGATTGGAGATCGGGCGGTCTCCTTCACTTCCGACCCCGTCTTTGTGGTGCCGGCGTTCGGCTGGGAAAAGGCCGCCTGGTTCGCCGTGCACATTCTCCTCTCCGATGCCGTAACCTGTGGACTACGCCCAAGGTTCTTGTCTATTGATCTCAATCTGCCGATGGAAATGGGCGAAGACGATTTGGCGGTCCTCTGGGATACTATCCACTGTGAATGCGTAAAGTACGGCGTCTCCATCATTTGCGGCCATACGGGGCGCTATGAGGGATGCCATTACCCGATGGTCGGCGGGGCGACTGTAATCGGCATCGGTGGTAAGGACGAATACGTTACCCCGCGGCTGGCGAGGCCGGGCGATATGGTGATCGTCACCAAGGGGCCGGCCATTGAGGCGGCGGGTATCCTGGCCACGGTTTTCCCGGATATTCTGGAGCGAAAATACAGCCACGGCTTCAGAAATATGGCTTCAGATCTCTTCTTCAAAATGTCCGTTGTCGAGGATGCCTTTACCGCGGTGGGGGTTGGGCTGCGCGACGACGGGGTCAGCGCCATGCACGACGCAACTGAATGCGGGGTGCTTGGCGGGCTGTACGAATTGGCCCAGGCCGCGGGCTTGGGACTACGGGTAGACAAAGAGCGCATCGTAATTGAGCCGGCGGCGATTGAGATTTGCCGTTTCTTTGGGATTGATCCCTATATAGCCATCAGCGAGGGCACGTTGATCATCGCCTGCCGGGAGTATGCGGCCCGGGCCATCGTCGAGGCCCTCTCTCGTAAGGGGATCACATCCTCCGTAGTGGGCGAGTTGACCGAGCCGGAGAAAGGGATGGCCGTCATTGACGGGACAAGGGTGAGAGAACTGGAACACCCCGTGGTCGACCCGTTTTGGCAGGCGTTCGATAAGGCCTTGGGAGAACAGGGGAGGGTGGTGACGGAATGCCGGGGATGACGGTTGGATTGTTCTCTGCCTCCACTGCGGCGAAGTAATCTCTCTTCTTGGCAATGACCTTATGCAGGTATGCCCGTATTGCCTTACTACTCAACTCAAGCGACCGACGTCGAGTTGGTTTTGATCGGTACAATAACGGTAAAACGGGAGTCCTTCGGGACTCCCGTTTGTTACAGGAAAACAGAATCCTTGGCTTTGCTGATTGGTGGGGCCAAGCGCTGACGAGCTTGGTAGCCGCTACACTGAACGGTAACCGGCGCCTACTTGGTGCCCCAGTCCTGGGCGACACGGCCGGCGTTCCGCACCTGCGCCTGGGCGGCGGCCAGCCGGGCGATGGGGACGCGATAGGGTGAGCAGCTGACGTAGTTCAGGCCGATCCGGTGGCAGAAGTCGATCGAGCGCGGTTCGCCTCCGTGCTCGCCGCAGATGCCGATCAGGATGTCGGGCTTGGTGCTGCGCCCGAGTTCGACGCCCATGCGCATCAGTTTGCCGACACCCTTCTGATCGAGGACGGCGAAGGGGTTGTCGGAAAGGATTTTCTTATCAAGGTAATGCGGCAGGAACTTGCCCTCGGCGTCGTCGCGGGAAAAGCCCAGGGTCGTTTGGGTCAGGTCGTTGGTGCCGAAGGAGAAGAAGGATGCCTCCCGGGCGATCTCGTCGGCCAGCAGGGCGGCTCGCGGGAGTTCGATCATTGTCCCGACGGTATAATGAAACTCCACGCCCGTTTCCTGCTTGACGGCGGCGGCCACGTCGTCGACCAGGTTCTTCAGGAAGGCCAGTTCCCGCCGCCCCAGAACGAGCGGGATTTCCACCTCCGGGGTGACGTCCACGCCCTCCCGGACGAGGCGCGCCGTGGCCTGGAAGATGGCCCGCGCCTGCATGGCGTAAACCGCGGGGAAAGTGATTCCCAGGCGGCAGCCGCGATGGCCCAGCATGGGGTTGAACTCCGCCAGAGCGCGCACCTTCCGCAGGAGTTCCTCTTTGGCCGGGATCTCCTCCGCCTTTCCGGTCAGCCTGAGGCGTGTGATCTCAACCGCCAGGTCTTCGGCGTTGGGGAGGAACTCGTGCAGGGGCGGGTCAAGCAGCCGGATGCAGACCGGCAGCCCGGCCATGGCCTTCAGGATGCCGTAAAAGTCATCCTCCTGCACCGGCAGAAGCCGGTCGAGGGAGCGCTGTTTCTCCTCTGGGTCCTCGGCGAGGATCATGGCCTGGACGATCGGCAGGCGGTCGGGGGCCATGAACATGTGCTCGGTGCGGCAGAGGCCGATGCCCTCGGCGCCGAACTCCCTGGCCTTGGCGGCGTCGGCGGGGGTATCGGCGTTCGCCCGCACCCCGAGCGTGCGGATCTCGTCGGCCCATTCCAGGAGTTGCCTAAAGGCCGGTGAGAGTTCGGGGTCGATCATCGGCACCTCGCCCAGGATAACCCGGCCGGTGCCGCCGTCGATGGAGATGACGTCCCCCTCCCGGACGGTCAGGTTTCCGACCTGGAATTCACAGGCCTCGGCGCTGATGCGCACGGCCTCGCAGCCGCACACGCAGGGCTTACCCATGCCGCGGGCGACGACCGCGGCATGGCTGGTCATCCCGCCGCGGGAGGTGAGGACGCCCTGGGCGGCCACGATCCCGTGGATGTCGTCGGGCGTGGTCTCGGTGCGCACCAGGATGACCTTCCGCCCCTCGCGTCCGAGCTTCTCGGCCTGGTCGGCGTCGAAGACGACCGTGCCCGACGCGGAGCCCGGAGAAGCCGGCAGGCCGGTGGCGATAACGTCGAGCTTGGCGTTGGGGTCGATACGGCGGTGCAGGAGCTGGTCCAGTTGCTCGGGTTCGACCCGCAGAACGGCCTCCTCCCGGGAAATCAGGCCCTCACCGACCATCTCCACGGCGATGCGGATGGCGGCCTGGGCGGTGCGCTTGCCGTTGCGCGTTTGCAGGATGTAGAGCTTGCCGCGCTCCACGGTGAACTCGACGTCCTGCATGTCCCGGTAGTGCCGGTCCAGCAGGTCGCAGACGGCGGCGAACTGGGCATAGACCTCCGGCATTTCCCGCGCCAGATCATCGATCGACTGCGGCGTGCGGATGCCGGCGACCACGTCCTCGCCCTGGGCGTTGGTCAGGAACTCGCCGTAGAGGCGCTTTTCGCCGGTTGACGGGTTGCGGGTAAAGGCCACCCCCGACCCGGAATCGTTCCCCATGTTGCCGAAGACCATCACTTGAACATTTACGGCAGTGCCCCAGCTCTCGGGAATCCTGTATGTCTTGCGGTAGACTATGGCGCGCTGGTTGTTCCAGGAGTTGAAGACGGCATAGATGGCCATGAAGAGCTGTTCCATCGGGTCCTGGGGGAAGGAACGCCCGGTCGTGTCCTGGATAAGCTTCTTGTAGCGGGCGATGACCTCGCGCCAGTCGGCGGCCGACAACTCGTGGTCGTAGCGGACGCCGGCGCGGTCTTTCTGGGCCTGTAGAATGCTCTCGAACTGGTAGTGCTCGACCCCCATGACGACATCGCCGAACATGTGGATAAAGCGGCGGTAGCAGTCCATGGCGAACCGCTCGTCGCCGGTGTTGCGCGCCAGGGTCTCTACCGTCCGGTCGTTGAGGCCCAGGTTCAGGACGGTGTCCATCATGCCCGGCATGGAAACCGGGGCGCCGGAGCGGACGGAGACCAGCAGGGGGTTCTCCGGGTCGCCGAAACGCTTGCCGAGGGCGGCCTCCAGGGCGGTGACCTTTTCCCGCACCTGTTCCTCCATGCCTTCCGGGAAGCGCCGGCCCTGGGCGTAGAAATCCTTGCAGGCCTGGGTGGTGATGATGAAGCCGGGCGGCACCGGGAGGCCGATGTTGGTCATCTCGGCCAGGTTCGCCCCTTTCCCCCCCAGGAGGTCCTTCATCTTGGCGTTGCCCTCCGCGAACAGGTAGACGTATTTGGTGGTTATGGCTCCTCTCCCCTTCCTTGGATATACCCCTGATCAGTTTCTTATGTTCACGGTACGCACCGGGCCGGGCCCTGATGCCTGCTTTGGGGTGGATGGGGTAAGGAATTCTTCATCACATAGGGGAACTCCTGCTGCATTGGGCCACACTATTTGAGATTTTGTCATACTGTTTTGGGGGCGCTACAGATTGTCCGGGGATTGGCGTATAATGTTAATTACGCGGGCCTTTGCCATTTTTCGCAGGGTCTTTCGCTCCGTGGCCGGTATTGTCTCCCTGGGTGCCGTCCCGGGCCGGTGCGGGCGGTGACGGCGCCAAACCGCTTTCCTTGCCCGCCTGTCCAGGCGGGGCGCCGTCGGGAGCAGCCCGGCCACGGTCCTCGCGGCCCTTGTCCGTTCCGGGCGTGTCATCGGTGGTTTTACCGTTTGCCTTCGGGGGAGCATCGCCTGAACGGGGGTGATTGCCCTGCGGCCCATCAGGTTTGCCGGCCTCTTTGCCGGCCGGTCCCCCCGGGGCGGCATCCTTCCCGTCCCTGCCGGGCGGAACAGCGGGTTTGTCGCCTTGGACCGCTGAACAGGCGCCCGGGAACAGGTCTTCGGCCTTCAGCCGGTGCCGGTCGAGGATCGCGGGCAGGCTGGCCTTTTCCAGGTCGTCCTTGGAGAGGGTGGTCCCCTGCTTGCGCCCGTGCTGGGCCACCAGCCAGCGGCCCGTGGACAGGCCCTGGCGGTGGGCCTCCCGGTACTGATCGGGCGTGGCGGGCAGCACCAGGACCCGGCCGTCGAGGCCCCGGCCGGCAAGGGACGCCGTAATCCATGCCCGGATGTCCGTGACATCCACCGGCGGGTCATCGCCGGCCGCCGGTACCAGGGTCGCCATCACAAGGGCGGGATCGCCGGGTTTCAGGGTATCGGCCGTCACCGCGCCTTCGACGAGGCGCGCCAGGGCCTGCTCCAGGCTTGGGCGGGAACCCACGTTGCTGGCCCTCAGAATGGCCCTCCCGGCCTCATCCAGGGCCTCAACCCGGCGCAGGTGTCCGTCGCGGTCCAGGGTGAGGCTGAGGCTGCCGCCGAGTTCCAGGTCGACGTGGGCGGCGGCCGGCTGGATGACCGCCGGGCCGTAGAGGACGGCGGAAAGGCATAACAAAAGGGCGGCGACCGCGGCTAGAGCCGCCGGCCAGGGCCGGCGGCGCCGCGACGGGAGGGAAACGACCGCGCCCGGTTGGGCCGCGCCGGTACGAGGCAGCCGGACGAAGTCTCCCTCGCCGGTCATGACGATCATTGATCGTCCCTTTACTTCCATGACCACCGCCTTACGGTCGACCATCGGTCGTTTCACCTTCCTTTCCGCCCGACGGATCCCGGTTCAACCCGGCGAAGGTACGCAGGGGGTAAAGCTCCGGCCGGGATAGGACGAGCGCCAAGGCGACGATATACCGCCGGCCGCGCTCGAGCACCCGCCGGCTCAGCCCGGTTTTCGCAGCCAACTCCCGCAGGGGCAGCCGCCGTTGCGTCTCCAGGACCTGTCGCAGGTCCGGGTCGCCCGCCACGCTGCGGGCGGCGCGGATCAACGCCTCGCGGGTATCGCGGTGTTTGGGCGAGGCGGCCACCAGGTCGGCAAAGTCCAGACCGTAAAGCCCCAACTGCCGCCGCAGGGCCTCGACGGCCAGGGGCAGGTCGCCGGGTTCGGCGGGCACCGGTTCGGCGGGATCTACGCTGAGTTCCTCCAGGCTGACCATACCCTGGCGGTGACGCATCTCCCGCCGGTGGTGGTCGATCAGGCGCCGGCGAATGACCTGCGCGGCAAAAGACTGGAACCCGGCCCCTGCCGCGGGGTCGTAGGCGTCGATGGCCTCGTTGAGGGCGCAAAGGGCCACCCCGAGTTCGTCATCGTTCTCCCAGGCCAGATGCCGTCCCGTGACACGGGCGGCGACCTGGGCGGCAAAAGGCTTGAGCCGGCCGAGAATGGTTTCGCGTGCTTCGGCATTGCCCGCGCGGGCCTGTAAGAGCAGTTCGTTCAGTCCGACCCCGGTCTGAGGCACCTGGGTATACTCCTTTTAGTGTTTGATTCACGGTGGTCTTCCTTCCTCTTCGCCGGGGGCTCGTAACTTCCTTTTTTATGGCTTCGCAAAGGAAAGCGGGCTTTAGGTGGGTAGGCAAAATTCGTATAACCTGAGGGTCAACATTAACAGGCTAGGAGCAGGATGGTGAAGACCTTGAACAACGACTGGCACAGGGAGACGGCGGCCCGGGTGGGCGCGCACCTGGGGACCGACCTGGCGGAGGGGCTGACGCAGACCCAGGTTCAGGCGCGCCTGGCCCAATACGGCCCCAACCGTTTACCGGAGAGAAAGGGGCCCTCGGCGTGGGTCATCTTTCTGGCCCAGTTTAAGAGCGTCATCGTCCTGCTCTTGATTGCCGCCGCGGCCGTTTCGGCGGCTCTGGGTGATCTGCTGGAGGCCGGGGCGATTGCCGTGGTCATCCTGCTGAACGCTGTAACAGGCTTCATTATGGAGTTCCGGGCGGCCAAGGCGATGGACGTCCTGCGGCGGATGGTCACCGTGCGGGCGAGGGTCATCCGCGACGGCCGGCTGCACGAGGTGGACGCCGCGATGCTGGTGCCCGGCGACCTGATCGTCTTTGAGGAGGGGGACCGCGTTCCGGCCGACGCCCGCCTGGTGAGCGCCGAGAACCTGGCCACCGTCGAGGCTTCGTTGACCGGGGAATCGGAGCCGGTGGAAAAGGATACCGCTCCCCTGGATGAGCCTGGGGCACCCCCGGGGGACCGGATAAACATGGTGTTCTCCGGAACCAGCGTCGCCCGGGGAACAGGGCGGGCGGTGGTCGTCGCGACCGGGGAACGGACGGAGATCGGCCGCATCTCCGCTCTGCTGGAGGAGACGGAAGATGAGCACACCCCCCTTGAGAAACGGATGGGCCGTTTGGGCCGTACCCTGGCCCTGGCCAGCCTGGGGATCGCCCTGGTGGTCGGGGTGGTCGGGGTCCTCACCGGAAAACCGCCGGCCCTCATGTTGACCACGGCCATCGCCCTCGCCGTCGCCGCCGTGCCCGAAGGCCTGCCGGCCGTGGCGACCATCACCCTGGCCATCGGCATGCGGCGCATGGCGCGCCAGCAGGCCATCATCCGGCGCCTGCCGGCGGTCGAAACCCTGGGGTCGACGACCGTGATCTGCACCGACAAGACCGGCACCCTGACCGAAAACCAGATGACCGTGGAACGGATCTGGCAGGGGGGACGGGAGACGGTGGTCACGGGCCTCGGCTACGTGCCGGAGGGGGAGTTCCGGCAGGACGAAGTCACCGTTGCTCCCCAGGGCGACCTCTCCCTCCTGTTGCAGGCGGGGGCGCTGGCCAACCGGGCGGCGATAGGGCGCGACGAGCGGACCGGGGAGTGGAAGGTGATCGGCGACCCCACCGAGGGGGCCCTGGTGGTGGCGGCGAGAAAGGCCGGCTTCAGCCGGGAGGAGGCCGAGGACCTGGGGTTCGTTCGCCGGCGGGAGATCCCGTTCTCATCCGAGGAAAAGCGGATGGCGGTGTACTATGACCTCCCGGACGGGTCGACGGCGGTCTTCGCCAAAGGTGCCCCGGCGGCGATTCTGGAGGTGGCGACGCATCTGCGCGTGGACGGCCGGGACGATCCGCTGGGGGAGGATGCACGCGCGCGGGTTCAGGCGGCCAACGACGCGCTGGCCTCCGAGGGCCTGCGGGTTCTGGCCCTGGCCTACCGGCCGGGGGCAACTACTTCGGAGGAGACACCGTACCATGGCCTGGTCTTGCTCGGCCTGGTCGGCCTGGCGGACCCCCCGCGGAAGGAGGTGCCCGCGGCAATCGCCGAGGCGCGCCGGGCGGGAGTACGGACGATAATGATCACCGGCGACCAGCCGGCCACGGCGAAGGCCATTGCCCGCCGCATCGGCCTGGGCGGGGACGACCAGGCGGTGGTGCACGGGCGCGACCTGGGGCGGGCCACACCTGACGAATTGCGTTCACTGGTTGCGCAGACGGCGGTTTTTGCCCGCGTTTCCCCGGAGCACAAGCTGGCCCTGGTCCGGGCGCTGCAAGATCGGGGGGAAGTGGTGGCCATGACCGGGGACGGGGTCAATGACGCCCCGGCCTTGCGGCGGGCCGATATAGGGGTGGCGATGGGTATCCAGGGGACGGCGGTGGCCAGGGAGGCGGCGGACATGGTCCTGGCCGACGACAACTTCGCCACGATTATCCGCGCCGTAAAGCAGGGGCGTGTGATTTTCGACAACATCCAGAAGTTCATCCATTATCTTTTCTCCTGCAACCTTTCCGAGATCCTCGTAATCTTTATCGCCATCGTCGCCGGGCTGCCGATACCCCTTGTTGTGCTCCAGATCCTCTGGCTTAACATGCTCACCGATGTCTTCCCGGCTCTCGCCCTGGGCTGGGAACCGGCTGAGCCGGGTGTCATGCGGCGGCCGCCCCGCAGTCCCCGTGCCGAGCTTGTAGACACCCCTTTCTTCGGCCTCATCTCCGCCCAGGGGCTGTTCCTCGCCATCGGCACCCTTGGAGCCTACTACTATGTCCTCGCCTCCGGCGGGGATATCGCCACGGCGAGAACGGTGGCGTTTGTTACCATCGCCCTGGTACAGGTCGCGCACGTCTTCAACGTACGGCGGCACGACCGTTTTGGGGTGGAAGGTTCCCTCCTGGCCAACCCCTTTATGCTCGGCGCTCTGGGCATGACCCTGGGGTTGCAGATCCTCGCGGTGTACCTGCCGGGCTTGAACCTTGTTCTGGATACGGTACCTCTCACAGGAGGAGAATGGCTGGTGGTGGCAGGGGGTGTCATCGGCCCCGTGGCTGCGGTCTGGGCGCTGAAGCGGGTGATCCTGGGCCGGCGACAGGCGGTGCGTCGGAAAGGACGGGCCCCGGGCGCCGAAGACGCGCCGCGGGGCCGCGAAGACTGGACTGTTGTGACGGGAAAAAGGAAAGTCTGACGCCTTTGCCTTAAGCTGTTTCAGCCGGAGCGGATGTGGAACCGGGACCCGCGCCGGCCCGCCCGGATGCCCGGGCCGAGCAGATAGACCGGCCGCTCCGGGTCGTGGAAAGGCACCACGGCACTGACCGTGCCGGCGTCGAAGCTGTCCTCTGCCGAGTAGGGCTGCACGATGCTCCCGGCATCTCCGGCATCCCCGGTATCTTCGTTGTCCACCGCCGCCAAAGCGCTCCCTCCCTTTCTCCTTGATCGCGCGATTTCGGCCTTAGTTTGGCCCGGGTGCGGAGTCGCTATCCGGCCGCCGGCCGGGGGTGGGAACATCCTCAGGGGCGGGTAGGGGCAAGGTCAGCCTGACCGTCGTTCCGATGCCATCCCTGCTTTCAACGGTGAGGTTTCCCCCATGCTGGTGGACAATGCTGCGCGAAATAGGAAGACCGAGGCCCGTTCCGCCGTGGGTCGTAAAGTACAGGTCGAAGATCTTGGGCATCACGGCGGGCTTGATACCGTGGCCGTTATCCCGTACTTCGATGTACAGGGTCCGGTCATCCCGGCGGGTGGCGATAACCACCGTCCCCCCGGGCGGGGTCGCGTCAATCGCGTTCTTGATCAGGTTTACAAGCACCTGTTTGAGTTGATCCGGGTCGCCCTGGATGGCGGTCCCCGTCGCCTGGAGGTCGGTCTGCAGGTCAATGCCGTTAAGAAAGGTGTAGCCTTGCATCAGGGCAACGACGTCCTCCACCAGGCCGTCGGGGTCGACCGCCGTCATCCCTGCGCCGTCGTTCCTGCTCAGGCTGATGAAGCCGCGAATCAGGTCGTTGACCCGGTCTACCTCTTCGAGGATCAGGTTCAGGTAAGTGGAGGGGTCCTGCGTGGCCCGGCCCTCCAGGAGGAGTTGAACGAAGCCGCGGATAGCCGCTATCGGATTACGGACCTCGTGGGCGAAGCCGGCAATGATTTTGCTCGTTACGCCCAGCCGTTCGTAGTGCCGCAGGCGGCGTTCCTGATCGCGCATTTCGGTGAGGTCGGTGAGGACGCAGAGCCTCCCGATGGGCTGGTGGTTCTGGTTCCGCAGGACGCGGATATCCACCAGCAAAGTGACCGGCTTGCCCCGGCAGAGGGCCTTAACCTCCACCCCAGAAAATTCGACACCGTGATCCAGCGACTGCAGGAGGGTGTGCAGGAAGTCGCCGGGGGTAAGGACCTGGCGGATATCCCGGTGGAGAACGGACGAGCGCGGTTGGCCGAACAGCTTCTCCGCGGCGAAATTCCACACGAAAAGGCCCCCGTTGCGATCCACCGCGAAAACCGCCTGGCCCATGGTGTCCAGCAGGCGCTTGAGGTTGGCAGAGGTCAGCATGGGTTCCAGTGCGCTGGTATCAGATCCTGCAGTCATTTCCCCCGCCTCGTGAAGCGCCGGTTCAAACGCGGGTATCGCGTCGCGCCAGACGATCATTATTTGTTTAGCAATCCCCGTGTTGGAAGGCAAAGTGACACCCCCGCAAAACCCATCTTCTTTATTCTATTTACGAAAGGAAGGATACAAAAGGCTGTATCGATCGCCTTATTCCCCCACCAAACGACATCCATCGCTGTCGAAAACCTTAAACCCGGGTTTGACGTCCATCTTTAAAAGGGCGGGGATGGCAGCATATCGCCCGCCACGCGGGTATGCTCCGGCGGATCAAGACATAGGAGGCCAGAGCGAGGTTGACAGAGAGAGCGGCGATTGTTTATAGTACCTACACAACTTCATACCCCCAGCGCTGAATCCCCGGTGCGACCGGGGAGCGGAGGAACCGGTTCCCTTTGGGGTGAATCGCCGGGCGGGTCAGGGCCCGCCTGGGTAGGGTTACTCTTCGACCCGAACCCGTCAGCTAACTTCGCAAGCGTCGAAAGAGGAGTCGGCGGCCGTCTGCCGGCCGTGGTCTTTTGTTTTGGCTGTTTGCCCCAGGGGAATTTCCCTTGGGGCTTTGTGCTTCGCTGCGGCCGGGGGAGGTGGAAGCAAAGGCCGTCGCGGACGATCAGTGCCGAATGGGAAAAGGAGGTATCCAGGTGGCCAGAAAGATGCTAGTGGTCCTTATGGTGTTGGCTTCCATAACGCTTATCGTGGCGGGTTGCACCGGTTCCCTAACCGGTTCCGTAAAAGAGGAAGACACTCCGGCGGCGGGTGAACCGGCCAAGGAGGCCTTCAACTGGGCCTGCTCCGGGCAGTACCGGCCCTTTAACTTCTACGACGAGAAAAACAACCTGACCGGCTTCGATGTGGAGATCGGCAGGGCCCTTTGCGAAAAGATGGGAATGGAGCCCAAACCGGTGACGGCGCCCTGGGACAGCCTGATCAACGGCCTGCAGGCGAAACGCTACGACGCGATCCTCGGCAGCATGACGATCACCGAGGAGCGCAAGCAGCAGGTGGACTTTTCGGACCCCTACTACGTTTCGGGGGCCCAGCTTTTCGTCCGCAAGGAGGAAACGGGGATCAAGAGCGCGGCCGACTTGAAGCAGGATACGAAAATCGGTGTGCTCACCAACAGCACCTACGATAAGGAGGCCCGGAAATACTCCAAGAACATCGTCAACTACCAGAGCGACGAGACAGCGCTGCGTGACCTCAACGCCGGGCGTGTGGATGCGGTCATCACCGACCGCTTCGTAGGCAAACTGGCTATTGACGAGACCGGCCTGAAGAACATCGAAATGGTGGGGGATCTCCTGTTCGTCGAGGAAGTCGGTATCGCCTTCCGTAAGGGCGACGATGCCCTGCGGGAAAAGGTGAACGCCGCCTTGAAGGCCATCAAGGACGACGGGACCTACCTGAAGATCAGTAACAAGTACTTCGGGCAAGACATCAGTAAGTAAAGAAAACACCACTGTATCCGCCGGTGCAGGGCCGGCCCCGGGGGCCGGCCCCCAGCCGGGGCGGAAGGGAGATGGATATTTGCAGTTCCTTGAAGACCTGATCAAATACGCACCATATTTCCTGCAGGCCTTACAGGTCACCCTGGCCTTGACCGCGGCCTCAATGGCCATTGGTGTGGCCATCGGCCTCTTTTTCGCTATGCTTAAGATTTCCAAACGACGGGTCTTAAACCTCTTTGCCGACTTTTATATCGGCATCATCAGGGGGACCCCACTGATTGTCCAGATTTTCTTCGTCTATTACGGCCTGGTTGAGATTGTCGACTTCGGGCAGTTCTGGTCGGCATCCATCGCGCTCGCCGTACACAGCGGCGCATACATCGCGGAGATCTTCCGCGCCGGCATCCAGTCCATCAACCGCGGCCAGATGGAGGCCGCCCGTTCCCTGGGCATGAGTTACGCGCTCGCCATGCGGCGCATTATCCTGCCCCAGGCCTTCAGGCGCGTCGTTCCGCCCCTGGGGAACCAGTTCATTATCGGGCTCAAGGATTCATCCCTGGCTTCTTTCATCGCCATGGATGAGCTGTTTCACATCGCCCAGCGGTTTGCGGCCTCAACCTTCCGGTCGATGGAGTTCTATGTCATGGGAGGCCTGTACTACCTGGCGCTGGTCATTATCTTCACCCTGATGGTCAACGCCCTGGAGCGGCGGCTGCAGGTGGATAAGGCATAAGGAGGCTCGTCCTTTGATTAGAGTCAAGAACCTGAACAAATACTTCGGTGCCCTGCGGGTTTTGCATGATATCAACCTGGAGGTGGCGCGGAGTGAAGTGGTGGTGCTGATCGGCGCCAGCGGTTCCGGCAAGAGCACACTCCTGCGGTGCCTCAATTTCCTGGAGGAGGCCGACAGCGGGGAGATCTGGATCGAAGGGAGAAAGGTGGATCGGGTAAAGGACAACCTGAACCTTATCCGGCGCGAGGTCGGAATGGTCTTTCAGCTCTTTAACCTTTTCCCTCACTTTACCGTGCTGGGGAACGTGATGGAGGCCCCGGTCCAGGTTAAACGCATCGACCCGCGACAGGCGCGCGAAGAGGCCATGGCCCTCCTGGAGAAAGTGGGCCTGGCGGACAAGGCCGGCGCCTACCCCGCCCAGCTCTCGGGGGGGCAGAAACAGCGGGTGGCCATCGCCCGCGCCCTCGCTATGCGCCCCAAGGTTATGCTCTTCGACGAGCCGACCTCCGCCCTGGACCCCGAGCTGGTGGGGGAGGTGTTGACGGTGATGAAGCAACTGGCCGCCGAGGGCATGACGATGATCGTCGTTACCCATGAGATGGCCTTTGCCCGGGAAGTCGGGGACTGGGTGGTCTACATGGACGAAGGGCGGGTCGTCGAGGTCGGGCGGCCCGAGCATGTCTTCGAGTCGCCGCAGCACGAGCGCACGCGGTCCTTCCTCAGCCGCGTGCGGGAGCCCAGGGAAGCCCACCGGAGTTCCGGGCGCCGGTTGTGGAGCGCTCCGTCGCCGCGCGCCGCGTCACTGGCGGAGAGGATCGGCTCCACGGCCAGCGCCGGGTAGATCGGGACACTGTGTTAAAGACGGCGGGAGCCCCCGCCGGGGGCTCCCTTGGCCGCTATACTCATTCACCCGCGCCGCCGGCGCGGTTCGTGGAGGGGGCTCTCACGGCTCTCCACCTCCGGCAGGAGACATGTTGAAGCGACGCCCGGGCTTCACCCCCTGTCAATTGAAATGGGGCCGGGCGCCCGGCCCGATCTGTGGTGATTAAATGCGTCTGGCGGCCACCTGGGCCCGGTGGTAGACCCCGCCGAACACGGCGGCCAGGATGACGGTGCTGTAGAAGGCGCCGAGGACCACCAGTGGCGGGCCGACCGTGGGCAAATGCGCGAGCAGGGAAACAGCGAAAAAGAGAAAAATGGCGGACACGTACGCTCCAAGGTAGCCGGCGGGGTTGCGCACGATGTGGCGGATCAATGTTCCCAGGCGAAAGGCGGCGGCGATGTCCCCGGTTGCAGCGTAATGGGCCAGGGCCATGGGGAGTACAAAACCCAGGGCCATGGCCAGCCCGACCGCCCAGAGAAGGTTCCCGCCCAGGCCGGCCAGTGCGAACGGGTTCAGGCCGGACGCGGAGGTGGTGGCGGCCACGGTTCCCCAGAGGCCGCCGAAGGTCGTGACCAGCGCCGGAATCCCGAGGTAGGCCACGATAACCAGCATCCACCCCAGTCCCCGGGCGAACTTGGCGCCGGGCTCGGACCAGGATGGCAGGTCGGACTGCCCCCTCACCCCCCGTTCCATGACTTCGGCGGCGTAGCCCAGGCTGACAAGGTTGACAACGGGTACGACTCCCAGGACGGCGCCCAGTACAAGCCGTCCCAGTCCCCGAAACGCGAAGGGCATTTTGAACGCCCTCTCAACAAGCATCTTCTCCCTCCTTTCGATGGCCGCCAGGGTCCTGGCCTTGGTAATTGTTACGTACCATCGGCCGGTCATATCTCACCTTTCCGGCGCTTACCGGAGGGTAATTTTTGCCCTTAAAGGGCGGATTCTGTTAAAATAGGGTGAACTTCCCTCACCGGAGGCGAGACAGTGCTGAACCACCTTACCACTCTTCTGGCTAATCTGAGCCCCGCCCTGGTCCTGGACCGGGGGGCGCGGGTCCTCCTGATCCTCTTCGGCGGCTGGCTGCTCCTGAACCTTGGGGGCCGGATTATCAGGCGCGCCTTCGCCGTGGCGCGGGTGGAGCCCGGCAAACGGGAGACATTGGTGACCCTGGTCAGCTCCCTGGTCCGGTACCTGGTCTATGCCGTGGCCGCCCTGCTCTTGATCAAGGTTTTCGTGCCGGACTTTGACCTGGCCCCCATCCTCGCCGGCGCGGGGGTCCTGGGCCTGGCGGTGGGGTTCGGGGCCCAGAGCCTCATTAAGGATGTCGTCACCGGCTTTTTCATTAACTTCGAAGACCAGCTACACGTCGGTGATTACGTGCAACTGAACGACGGCGTGACCGGCACGGTCGAGGAAGTGGGTCTACGGATGACGACCATCAGGGAGTGGGGCGGTCAGAAGTACTACATCGCCAACTCGGAGATCCGTACGGTGCGCAACTACAACCGGCGGGAACTGCGGGCCATCGTCGCCGCGACCTTCCCCTTTGAAGAGGATCCCCGGCGGGTGCACGAGCTTCTGGACGAAGTCTGCGCCGTCATCCGCGAGCGCCATGCCGACGGTCTCCTGCGCGACGAAAACGGGGAATTCGTTGAACCGCCGCAGGTCTACGGGGTGACGGATATAAGCCGGGATGAGCGCGGCGGTGAGTTCACGATAATCGCCAAGACCACCCCGGAAGCCTATTGGGCGGTACAGCGGGCGATCCGGGAAGAGATCTGGGTGCGCGCCCGCGAAAGGGGGATCGCTCTCGCCTATCCTCGCCGGGTGCTTGAGGACCGTTGCATAAAACCCTCGGGGCGCAGGCAGAATGAGGATGGGTGATAAGCAGTAATGGCCGAGGGTAAAAGGGGAAAAGCCTCCCCCGCGGAGATGCGGTACCGCGCCCTGGACAAGTTCATCGAGCGCTACGGTTCCCGTCCGGGAGGCCTGGTACGTGTACTGCAGAAGGCGCAAGACCTCTTCGGTTACCTGACCCCCGAGGTGCAGGTATATGTCGCCGACCGGATGTGCCTGCCCATTGGTCACGTCAACGGCGTGGCCACTTTTTATGCCGGTTTTGTCACCGCCCCCCGGGGAAGGTATACGATCAGCGTCTGTCGGGGAACGGCTTGTTACGTCAAGGGTGCCCAGGACATCTTTGAGCGGTTTAAGGAACTGCTGGGGGTCGATGACGACGGCACCACGGCGGACGGTCTCTTCACCCTGCGCTCCACGCGATGCCTCGGGGCGTGCGGCCTGTCCCCGGTAATCACGGTCAACGAGGATGTTCACGGCAACCTCACCGCCGACATGATCACTCCCCTTCTGGACCGCTACCGGCGGGAGGCCGAGGAAGGCGAGCGAGAGGGGGTGGTGACCGATGTCCCTCACCAGCCTGACCGACCTGGAAGGGATCCGCGCGCGACACCTCCCCCGTATTGAGGAACGGCTGCGGCCGGGAGAGCTTGCCCGGCCGTCCCAGGTCCTGGTCTGCACCGGTACCGGTTGCGCTTCTTCGGGCAGTGTGGAGATCTACAACGCCCTGCGGCAAGAGGTCCGGGAGCGCGGCCTGGACGTCACGGTCACGCGCACCGGCTGTTTCGGTTTTTGCGGGGCGGGGCCGATCGTGGTCGTCCACCCCGGCGCGGTGCTTTATTGCGGGGTGAAGGAGGACCAGGTCCGGCACCTGGCGGAACGGCACCTGGAGAAGGGCCGGGTGGTGCCCGAGCTGCTTTACAGGGAGGGGGAGACGGCCAGGAGCTTCCTTTTCGAGGTGCCGTTCTTCGCCCGGCAGCACCGGGTGGTGCTGGAGAACTCCGGTCTGATCGACCCCGAGGACATCGAGGAATACATCGCCCGCGACGGTTACTTCGCCCTGGCCCACGTCCTGTCCGGCATGACTCCGGAAGAGGTCACGCGGACCGTGTCCGCCTCCGGGCTGCGGGGACGGGGCGGGGCCGGCTTCCCCACCGGGCGGAAATGGGCCTTCGCCGCGGTCGAGCCCGGGCCCAAAAAGTATATCGTCTGCAACGCTGACGAGGGGGATCCGGGCGCCTTCATGGACCGCAGCATCCTGGAAGGAAACCCGCACGCCGTCCTGGAGGGGATGGCCATCGCCGCCTACGCCGTCGGCGCGGACGAGGGGTTCGTCTACGCCCGTATCGAGTACCCTTTGGCCGTCAAGCGGCTGGAGATCGCCATCCGCCAGGCGCGAAAGCTGGGTCTTTTGGGCAAGGACATCCTCGGTTCGGAATTCTCCTTTGACGTCGACATCGCGCTGGGGGCGGGGGCCTTCGTCTGCGGCGAGGAAACGGCCCTCTTAAACTCTGCCATGGGCCTGCGGGGCGAGCCCCGGGTGCGCCCCCCGTTCCCGGCGCAGGCCGGGCTTTACGGCAAGCCGACGGTGATTAACAACGTTGAAACCCTGGCCAACGTACCGGCCATCATCCGCCGCGGCGCCGCCTGGTACGCCGCCATGGGCACGGAGCGCAGCAAGGGGACCAAGATCTTCTCCCTGGCCGGGAAAATCCGGAACACCGGCCTGGTTGAGGTGCCGATGGGGATGCCCCTGGGTTCCCTGGTCTACGACATCGGCGGCGGGCCTCCGCCCGGCCGCAGGATTAAGGCCGTCCAGACCGGCGGCCCGTCCGGGGGGGCGGTGCCGGCCGACCGGCTGGATGTCCCGATTGACTACGAATCATTCCGTGAACTCGGTACGATCGTCGGATCCGGCGGCTTGATCGTCCTCGATGACCGTGACTGCATGGTTGACCTGGCGAAGTTCTACATGCAGTTCGCCCGGGACGAGTCCTGCGGCCGCTGCACCCCTTGCCGAGTGGGAACGGCCCAGATGGTCGAGATCCTGGAACGGATCACGGCCGGCGCGGGGACACTGGAGGACCTGGACGAACTGGATGCGCTGGCCGGGGACGTCCAGGAAGCCTCGCTCTGCGGGCTGGGGCAAACGGCCGCCAACCCGGTCCTTTCCACGCTCCGGTACTTCCGGGGCGAGTACCTGGCCCACATCAAGGATCATTATTGCCCCGCAGGCGTCTGCAACCTGCGGGTGCATTGAAAAGGAGGCCGTGTCCGTGAGCGAGATCCCCAGCTTTGTAGAAGAGTATAACCGTATTGTCGCCGACGCCCCCGGGCCGGCCGAGCTGTTCGGCCAATTCCCCGGGCTCCACCAGTACCTGGCCAAGGCAGCCGGCGAACTGGTGGAAAGCCACCTCATCCCCTGCCTGGCCGCTTCCCCTCCCGAGGGATGCTATGACGCCCGCATTCAGAGGATGAGCCATATCCTTTGCCGTGCCTTCGGCGGCTGCGTAGCCCTTGGGGTGGAGCTGGGCTACAACGAACGGGCCACGGAGTTTATTCACAGGCTGCTGCAAGAGGGCCCAAAAGGAGAGGAGGACGGAAAAGAAAAATAGGTTGCCCTTTTAGCACAGTGATCGGCGTCGGCCTCCCCCGCTGCGGGAGGGTTTCTTTTTTTCCATCGTTGGTTGATTGACATGTGTTACGCAATTAACATATATTCTAAACATCTAGATATTTAAATAAAGGGAGAGAGGGTATGCATGGCTGAAGCGGCCAAGGAGACCAAGAAGGTGCTTCTAATCTGTTCCCGCAACACCCTCGACGGGGTCTATCCACCGCTTATCCTGGGCCTCCAGGGGGTCCGGGCCGGGGCTGAAACGGCGGTCTTTTTCACATTTAACGGCCTGGACGTTATCCGCAGGGGCGGGATAAAGAAAGTTAAGTACTACATGCCGGGTCTCCTCGGGGCGGTCCCGGGCATGGCGGCCCTGGCGACGCGGATGATGCTCAGCATGGCGGAGAAGAAGGCCAATGTGCCGCCGCCGGCCGAGCTGCTGGAAATGGCCCGGCTGGAAGGGGTCAGGTTCTACGGCTGCCTTATGACCATGCAGATGATGGGGGTGACGAAGGACGACCTCATCGAAGGCGTGGAGGTCATCGACGCCGCCGGCTACATGCGGATGGCGCTGGATGCCGACGTCGAGCTATTCATTTAGTTGCCGGGGAGGCTGATGCGGTGAGCGGGGAAGACATTCGGCGTTACCGCAGGGACGCGGATCTGCTCAAGGCCCTGGCCCACCCGGCGCGCCTCTGCATCCTGCATGGGCTTCTCAGGGAGGACGCCTGCCGGGTCGGCCGGATCAGGGAATGCCTGGGCCTGCCGCAGTCCACGGTTTCCCAGCACCTGGCCGTCCTGCGCGCCCACGGGATTGTAGATGGGGAGCGCCAGGGGACCGCGGTCTGCTACCGGGTCGCCGACCGGCGGGTCCGCCGCCTGGCGGAGGCCCTTTGGGGCGGGGAGGACGCCGCGGAAGGAAAGGCGCCGCCGCCGGCGAAATAACAGGAAAAGGCATCGGGTGTATCCGGAGACAGGCCACGGTTTGAGGGAGCGAGGCATTCTTGACCCATAACAGCGAGTCGGCGATTAAGGCCGCCCTGGTTGCCAACGGCGCCATCGCGGTGATCAAACTGGTCGCGGCGATCTTCAGCGGCTCAAGCGCCATGGCCGCCGAGTTCAAACACTCCGTCGCCGACTGGGCGAACAGCTTCTTTCTTCTGTACGGGGTCCGGAGCGCGAACCGTCCCCGGGACCAGCATTACAACTTCGGTTACGGTAAGCGGGTCTTCTTCTTTTCTTTCCTGGCGGCCCTGGGGATGATCACGATCGGCGGTGCCCTTTCCATTTACGGCGGCGTCAGCAAGATCCTGCATCCCGAGCCGCTGGTGTATGTCGCCCTTAACCTGGGTGTTCTCGGCGCCAGCATCCTTTTTGAAAGCTATTCGCTCACCATGGCTTTGAAGGCCCTTTGCGCCGAGGCCGGGGTCGCCGCTTCGGGGCCGGCCCTGCTGGTCAAGGGGGCCCGCGCCCTGGTACGGGCCACCCCGTCGACCCGCTTCATCTTTTTCGAGGACTCCATCGCCCTCCTGGGCCTGTTAATCGCCGCCGCCGCTGTGCTCCTGGTGCACTTCACCGGACAGGTCTGGTTTGACGGCGCGGCCTCGATTATCATCGGCCTGATCCTCTTCTACGTGGGGATCAACCTGGCCAAAGACAACGCCGACATCATCACGGGGGAGTCCATCGGACCCGAGATGACCCGTGCCATTGGCGACTTTGTGATGGAGATGGCCGGGGTCACTGACATCCATGCCCTGCGCACCATGGCCATCGGCCCCAACGCCTACCTGTTGGAGATCATCATCGAGGCCAACGGGGAACTGCCCCTGGAAACCTCCGATGACCTCGGGTTTACGGTGAAGAAGGAGATCAAGAAACGGTTCCCCCAGATCAAGCATGCCTCGGTGACGGTGATGGCCGACAACCGCAACCGGAACTGGCCGACGGCTTTCTGCGCCGCCCTGCCGGAGGATGCGGCCGCGGGGACCTGTCCGGTGGATGCTCCCAAGGGACGCCCGGCCGGTACGGAGTAGGGCCTCGTCGGCGGGGGTACCGGTGATTCATCCGCGGCCCGGTTTTTACAGCGCGTCCCGCGCCGGCCGGTTGTGCCCGCCCCCGTGTCCGATGTATAATTAAGTTTAGAGCCGGAGTGGCGGAACAGGCAGACGCACGGGACTTAAAATCCCGGGGGCGGCGACGCCCGTGGGGGTTCGATCCCCCCCTCCGGCACCATATATAATAAAACACCCCGGACTTATACTCCTCTTCGGTGTCGCCGAAGGGGTTTTGTTTTATTGCCCGCGAGAGAGTCTATTGCCGTAAACGAGTAAATATGTAGGGAGCGACCGTGATCCAAACCAGAACCAAGAGCCACAGGTGCCCGGCAAGTATGTTGTAGTCGGCGAAGAGCCGCTCCCAGGGGTGTCCCATAACGTAATGCCCGACCCGCTCCTCTCCAAGACAGCCTTGTTGTAAGCCACATGCTTTCCACCCGGGCCGGGCCGCTTGGAAATATAGCCCCTTCGGCATGCGAAGGGGCGCTAGGGGTTTGTATCAGAAGAGTTGCAGGGGTGTTTCCTTCTACTGGCCCTGGGGCTGCTTCAGGAGACACAGCTCGGCCATTTTCAACCGCAAGGCGGGCGGGATCTGCAGGAACTGAAAGCCGGCGAAGGGGACATGATCGTAGCTCTTCTGCCATACGTTGTGCACCGGGAGGTCGAAGGCGGCGTTGTCCACACTGAATTTGACGCGCATCTTCCCGCCGGACTGGATGATCCTTTGCAGGTCGGGGACCAGATAGACCATCAGCCCCCCCGCCGAGACGTTGACCAGCACGGTCCGCGCCTGCAGTTCCCCGGCGGTGAAGAGGGCGTCGGTTACGGTCGACAGGCGCATAAACTGCCGGTGCTGCGTCCGAACCAGCTCTGCCGGTTTGGCGAGGCCGTAAAACTTATCCCCGCCGTCCCCCACCGCCTTCACCTCGGTCTCGGCGGTGTAAAAGCCGTCGTTCAGGGAGACGCCCATCCTCACCCTGTCGTTCTCCTGCAGGACCAGGACCTGGCCCGCTTCCCGGGGAAGGGTGGTCCAGAAGACGTCTTCTTCCACGGCGGTGACAACCGCCGGCAGGGCCGCCTGGAAGGATGTCTGCAGCCAGACCCGGCGTTTCTCGGTGATGACATCTTTCGTTCCCATCGTCGCCACGAGCCGACCACTCTCCTTGTCCTTTGTCGCCGGACCTTAACCCTGACCATCCGTTTTCTGCTCGGCGCCGGGCTACCGGACTGAACCTTATGTAGTGAGATAATCACGCCAGAACTCGTTGAAGTGGCTGGCGGTCAGCTTTTGCAGGCGGCCGATGACCGAAAGGGCCTCGCGGAGGGCGGCCTGCTCGCGCTTGCTGAGGCGGTGGGGGTTGATATAGTCGTCGGGCTCCAGCCCCTGCTGGTATTTCCGCAGGTTCTCCCGGATGCGGAACATCATGATCGTCTCGTAGGAAGCCTGGATAAACTCGGCGTCCTCCCGGTCGATGACGTCCTGAGCGACCAGTTCCTGCAGCCGGCCCAGGGTGGATGTTTTGGTGATCCCGTGCTTAATGGCGAAGATCCGGATGCAATTGACGATGTGCACCGCGGCCGAACTCTTGAGGTTGATTTCGTCCCGGTGCGGGCCGGATTTTTCGGTGATGAAACTGCCACGGAGCCCGAGCGGCGCCTTGTAACGGACCTCGTCCTGGGTAAGGAGATGGGATGCCGGCGTCGGCTCCTGGAAAGACCGGAAAACCTGTTTCCACAGCGCCTGTGCCAGGGCGGCTTCGCCGTATACGTGGCGAAAGTCCAGGAAGATGGTCAGCATCCGCACGCCGGAGGGGTCCACCCGGCGGATCCAGTCGTCCAGCACGCGGCACCAATCCCCGAGCGGACGGCACCACTTGGGGTTGGAGGCCGTTGTATCCCCTTTGCACTTCGTAAAGCCGGTGCGTGCCAGTCCTTCGACGACCTTTTCCCCCAGGCGGTGGAAGTAGTCGGCGGCGGCCGCGGCCTGGTCCGGCGGCGGGTCGGCGTAGACGACGGCGTTGTCCTGGTCGGTCCGCAGGGTCTGCTCGCGCCGCCCGGCGCTTCCGAGGCTGAGCCAGCAGTAAGGCTGAGGAGGCGGGCCGTAGCCCTCGTCAACCATCTCCTGCTCGCAGAGGGCGATGACCTGTCGCGTCAGGCGGTCGTGCAGCTCGGACATGATCTCAAACAGGGCGGGTACGGGCGCCTTTTCCGCGACGAGCGCGCTCAGGAGAAGGTCGACCTCGCGGCCCGTTTCCTCCAGGCCGGCCAGGCTGTGCTGGGCCTCAATGCGGTGAGCCACCCAGAGCGTGCCGGTGCTGCGCGCCTTGACCAGGTCGACGAGGGTGACGATGCCCACGAGCATTCCCCGGTCGACGACCGCCAGATGTTTCACGCCCTGCTTGATCACGGCGAGCAGAGCCTGGTGGAGAAAAGCCTGCGGCGTCAGGGTCACCAGGTTGCGGTTCATGACCTCCCCGGCGGGGGAGTGTGCGACGTCAAGGCACGTGGCCACCGCCTTGGCGACGAGGTCCTTCTCCGTGATCAGGCCGACCGGCTGGCCGATATCGTCGATAACGACGATGGCGCTGATGTTGCTCTCGCTCATCACCCGGGCGACGCCCATCACCGGATCCGATGGACGGCAGGTGATGACCGGGCTGGACATCACTTCCCCGACCTGCCGCCGGAAAAGGGTCGCGTCCGAGCGCCCGTAGGCCTCGTACGACTGCTCGGCCACGATCTCCTCGTAAAGCGCCCGCATGCGGTCGATGACACCCCGGCTGAAATAGACGGCCGCGTTTGGATCGTGGTAGATCAGCTTCTCGAAGGCGCTGCGGGGAATCAACAGGCAGGTTAGAGGCTCCTTCGCCAGGACCGAGCCGGAGTATGTTCCCCCGGAGAGGATGACGGTTTCCCCGAAGAAGTCGTTCAGCCGGCGGTAGCCGACTACGTTTTCCGCGCCGCGCTCGTTGGTTACCGAGACCTCCGCCAGGCCTTCCACGACGATGAAGAGGACGCCCAGGCTCGGCGACCCCTGCCGGAAGACATACTCCCCTTCGGCGTAGGTCTTAAAGTACATTTCGCCGCTGACCTCGTCGAGGAATGCCTGGTCCAGCGTTTGAAACGGGGCCAGGCGCCGCAGGACCTCCTGGACGGTTACATTGACGGCCACTCTTGCATGCACCCCCTTGGGAGGATAATAATTCCTACCGCTTTTCGGCGTGAGGGTTTACTTTTCCTTCAGCCTCACCGTGGTCTTTTGTAAGGAAGGGGTGATTTGGGGTGTGGTGAAGAGGGCGGGCCGGGAGCGTGCATACAGCCCGGCCGACTCAGTGCACCAAGGGCAGGCGGGCACGGAAGTAGCCGTAGACGAGGGCGCCCAGGAGCAGGAATCCTGCGATGCCGACCCCCGCGTAAAGGAAACGGACCAGGACGGTGAAACCGAGTTGGCCGGCTCCCAGGGCGGCCAGACCCGCTCCTGCGGCGATCAGGCGGAAACGGCCGGTTCCCGGAGCGGCGAAGCGGGAGGTGAAGCCGAAGAGGTCGCCGACGGCGGTGGTGTAGATCGCGGCCAGGAGGACGCCGGCGTAGGCCGCCTGGGCGAACGGCGCGACGACCCCGGCGGCGTAGGCCATGGGGATGGGAAAAGCGGCGGCGTCAGGGAGACTCAGGAGAACGAGATTGATGGCCAGCACCCCGACCCCCACGCCGACCCCGCCGGCAATGGCGCCGCGGGTCAGGAAGCGCCGTCGCTCGGCGAGGGCGCCCAGAGGCCCCAGGACGGCAACGGCGATAACGATGTTGTAGGACACGTAGGTCAGTGCCGAGACCGGCCAGGACGGGACGGCCGCCGCCCAGGGCTGGCGGGCGAGCTGGATCAGGGCCGGGCTCGGAGGATACAGGAAAAGGATCACGGCGGCCAGGGCGACCACCCCCAGGATCAGGACCGGGACGAGGAAGCTGAAGGAGCAAAGGATGCCGGTGAGGCCCAGGAGGACGGTGCCCAGGGTGACGGTCAGCATCGCTACGCTGCCGGTCCAGGGAGCGAGACCGAACTGCTGGCCGACGGTGGCGCCCGCGCCGGCGAGCATGGCTGCCAGGCCGCCGAACAGGAAGAAGGTCACGACGACATCCATCGCCGCGCCCATGAGCGGCCCGCCGGCGTGGCGGATGATCTCCAGGTGGGAGCGGGCCCCCAACTCGTGACCGAACTGCAGGATGACCGCGCCAAAGAAGATGAAGAGAACGGTGGCCAGGATCACGGCGGAGAACGAATCCGGGCCGAAGAAGGCGAAGAACTGCAGCACCTCCTGGCCGGAGGCGAAACCGGCGCCGATGGTCACGGCGATGTAGGCGGCGGCGATTTGAAAAGCCGTAAGACCATGTTTCCTTGCCATACGGTTAGTATGGGTTGCGCCGGCGGCTTCTATTTAGGTCCGGGCCGTAAACCCCAGGAGCAGGCGGTAGGGCCCCGGAGTGCCCGGCGGCACGAAGGCCACCCGGTCACCGGCCTGGATCGGATGATCTACGCCCACGGCCCTTCCGTTGAGAAAGACGGCCTCGATCTTGTCGAGAGGTATGTTTAGTTTTATGGCGAGTTCCTCCGCCGTCATCGGCTCCGGCAGGTTCACCAGTAACGGAAAAGGCCAGCCTCTTTCATTGAATAGTCCCTGTAAGTCACCAAAGGCCCGCACTTCGATAGGGTTCATCATCTGCGTGACGCCGGACTAGCGTCGGTTGCGCCGGGGGCTTCAAGGCATGCAAAAGTACCAGAAGGCGAACGCCCCCAGGCCGAGGATGACCAGAATGACCGCCCACATATTCGGCGCCTCCTTGTATCGTGCGCTCTCATACCCGTTCCGTAAAAAAAGTTCGTCAGGGGGGTTTTGAATCCTCTTCGGAAACCGGCGGGGAAAACTTGGGGAAGGGGGCCGCAACCGGACACCTAGCCGCCTGTCAGGGCACCTTGACGATCTTTTGGCGTAGCGGACTTGACAGGCTACTTGGCTTCTTGTGGGGGTGGACAAGATTTCGGTGCCGTTGGGCCTCGAACTCCCTCTCGTTACAAAGACTTCGACAAAGGGATGAGTTTTCCTTCTCTACTTGTTAAACTTTTAACGTTCTTTTGTTAAAAAAGTATGACAATCGTTGCAAGTTCAAGTCAGACGGGCATAGTGCCACCATACGAGAAACGGCGCCACCAGGTCCAGCCAGGCGATGAGCCATGTGCCAACCGCGCCGCGGCGATAGCCCCGCCGCCAGGCCCAGAGGCCGAAGCTGGCGGTGCGGATAGCGATGGCCAGGACGGCAACCATGATCAAGGTTTTGAAGATCACTTGCAGCTACCTCCTCACCGGTACCGTTTCGTGCAGCAGCCCGATCCGGCGGACCTTGAAGTCGATGATCACGCTGATTTCGGCCTCCGGAAAGCGGTTATGCCAGTCGTAGCCGGTCCAGGCCTGCCAGGTGGGGAAGTGCTTTTTCGCCTTTTCCCCAAAGCCGAAGATATCGGCGCGGAAGTCCTGCTGCGCCCTGGTGATCACCCGGGCGGCGTCACGCTGCAGCATGGCTTCCACCGCGCGCTCCAGTTCCGGGATCCTCGCCGGGCTGTCATACTCCTCCCCGCTCTGGATACTCAGGATGTCCCCCTCCAGGCGGATGACGGCCGTGACGCGGGGGACCTCGGCGGGGTCGACCCGGACCTCGGCCGCCTGCCGGGGGGTGACCCGGACGACGATGAACTCGCGCGGATGCCGGGGGTCCTTAGCCGAAATAATGGTGTGCTTCATATCCCCCCGCAGCATCTTGACGATGCCCAGTTCGTCCCCGTTGATCGTCCCCGCCATGCGGTCGCCCCGGAAAACGGCGCCGCCCATCAGCTCCAGCTTTACGCCGCCGGTGCGCGGGATATGCCCGGCGATGTAGCTGCCCTTCGGCTTGTAGGTCGGATCGGGCGGCCCCTTCTCCTTCTCCTGCAGCCCGGCCAGGACGGCCACCGGCGAGATGCCGTAGGACTTGGAGTTGTTGTAGAGTTCGTAGAAGGTGTCGTAAGGGATGAACTCGGTGTACTTCCAGCCGCCGGTGAGCAGTTCATAGAACTTGACCGGGTTGTCCTCCAGGATCGGGTTGATCTCTTTGATCAGCTTCTCCGCCCGCTCCTGGGCGATCAGGATGGCGGTCGTCCGCCGGAACTGGCGGAAGCGTGCCAGGGGAGCCAGGAGATCCCCCAGCCCTTCCTCGGCGAGATCCCTTGAGAAGACCACGATCTTGGCGTGTGAGAGGTCCGCCCGCCGGTCGAAAAAGGCGTTCAGCAGCTCCAGGGCGCTCAACAGGGTCGGGGCGTCCATGGAGACGGTGGAGACCGTCTGATTGCCGCCGCCACCTCCGCCACCGCCCACGCCGCCGCCCCCGGCCCCGCCGGCGATGGCCTTCGGTACGGCGACCTGCGCCGTGACCGTGAGCAGGTTCTCCCGGCCCTTGTCGATCCCCAGGGCCATAACCCAGGCCGTTTCGTCCAGTTCGCGGTAGCTCCAGCAGCCGCCGAGCAGCAGGACGGCCAGGACCGTGACGAGCAGTCTACGGATTTTGCGCGTCATCCCGCGGCAGCCCTCCCTTCCTATTGCGCCACCAGGTGGCGAGGGTCAGCACCAGGGTGATGAGACCGATGGCCGGCATGCTCCACAGCCGCAGGAAACCGTTGTCGAGTTCGATGGCGCTGGCCACGTTGACGGGGTAAAAGCTGACGGCCGTGACCAGGACCGCCGCGGGCAGGATGAAGACCTTGCTGCAGGGCAGTCTCAGGCTGCGGGAGAGGACCGCCGTGACCGCCCAGAGCGCCACCGCGAGTTGCACCAGGGCCATCATGACCCACATCGGCAGGAACAGGGCCTCGGCCCGCTGCAGGAAGCGCCCCAGCAGGACCAGGCGGGAGAGTTCGAAAACCGGCAGAGACAGCTCGCTGGTGACCGGATAGGGAAAACAGAGGCTGACGATCAGCACGCCCAGGGTCAATACGCAACCCGCCAGGCCGATACTCCAGAAGCCGATGGTCCGCAGCGCCCCCCGGGGGATGAAGGGGGTGAGGAAGAAGAGCAGGAAGATCTCGGCCACGACGCCGGAGGTCACCAATCCGCCACTCAGGAGGCGGCCGGGGCCGGACCCGCCCAGGGGCATGATGTTCTGGATGCTCCAGTAGGGCGTGGTCATGGCGAATAAAAGGGCCAATCCGAGGCCCAGGAAAAGACTGTAAACCCGGGCGACGCGGGCGATGGTGTCGAACCCCAGGTAAACCACGACCACGATGGCGGCGACGTAAAAGAAGACCACCACGCCGATCGGCGTGTCCGGCAGGAAACCGGTCAGCAGCCACTCGGAGAACTGCCGCAGGTTCAGGCCGGTGAGCAGCAGGATGATCATCAGGAAGAGGACGGAGACGGCCATGTTGACGTAAGGGCCGAGCAGCGCCTCTCCGGCCTCGATGATGGTGCGGCCGGGGAAGTGGTCCAGCACCCAGGCCAGGGCGAGGAAGATGACCAGGGCCACCAGCGTGTGCAGGACGGGCAGCAGCCAGGCCGCCGTGGTCCCCACATGGTAGAGGATGATCTGGTGCGAGAGGAACAGCTTCGCGATCAGGAAGATGACGGTGACCGTGACCGCCTCCTGCACGCCCAGGCGGGGTTCCCTAGCCACGGCGATCGCCTCCTCCTTCCGGGCCGCCCCGGGGTTTCCGGCGGTCACGTATCAGCCAGCCGCGGCTGACCCGCGGCTGGCGCTCCCGGCGGAGGGGGTCGAGGTAGTCGGGCCGGCTCTCCTGTTCCCAGGCCGGCCCGCGCCAGAAGTAGTCCGGGCTGGAAGCCGTGACCGGGGCCAGCGGCGCCAGGTAGGGGACGCCGAAGGAGCGCATGTTGGCCAGGAGCGCCACGTGGAGGAAGAGGCCGACGACAATCCCGAAGAGGCCCAGGATGCTGCCGAGCAGGATGTAGGCAAAGCGCAGGGCGCGGATGCTCAGGCCCAGGCCGTAGTTGGGGATGGCGAAGCTTCCCAGCGCGGTCACGGCGACGACCACGATCAGGATCGGGCTGACGATGTTCGCGGCGACGGCGGCCTGGCCCAGGATCAGGGCGCCGACGATACCCAGGGTCGTGCCGACGGTGCCCGGGATGCGGATGCCGGCCTCGCGGATCAGCTCAAAGGAGACCTCCAGGAGCAGAAGTTCGACCACCGTGGGGAAGGGCACCCTCTCCCGGGCGCCGGTCATGGCCAGCATCAGGTCGGTCGGAATGAACTCCGGGTGGAAGGTGGTGATGGCCACATAGACGCCCGGGAGCAGGAGCGCCACCAGAAAGCCCAGGAAGCGGATCAGGCGCAGCATCGTTCCGAAGGGAAAGCGGACGTAGGCGTCCTCCGCCGCTTGGAAGAGGGAGAAGAAGGTTGCCGGAACGATCAGGGCGAAGGGGTTGCCGTCGGGCAGGACGGCCACCTGCCCTTCCACCAGCGCCGCGGCGACGCGGTCCGGGCGCTCGGTGGCCAGGACCTGGGGCGCCAGCCCGTAGGGGGCGTCCTCGATGAGCTGCTCGATCAGCCCGCTCTCGCTCACCAGGTCGGAGCGGACCGATTGCAGCCGGCGCTTGACTTCAGTCACGATCTCCGGGTTGGCGATGGAGTCCATGTACATCACTGCGGCCTGGGCGGTGCTCATCTTCCCGATTTTGACGAACTCGGTGACCAGGGCCGGGTCGCGCAGGATCTTGCGCACCAGGGTGGTGTTGGTGCGGATATGCTCGACGAAGCTCTCCTGGGGACCGCGGATGACGGCCTCGATGCGGGGTGGGGAGACGCTGCGGTGCGCCCAGTTCTTGGTCTCGATGAGGAGCGCCTGGGCGCAGCCGTCGATGAGCAGGGCGGTGTCGGCGTTCATCACGCCGGCCACCACGTCCACGAAGGTCGCGGCGGGGGCGACCTGGTTCCCCGGCAGCAGGGTCTCCAGGACCTGGCGGAAGATCGGCGGAGCGGCGGCGACCTCGCGGTCCTTCTTCTCCTCCTTGTCCTTCTTGCCTCCCCGGTCGCCGTCCTCCGCGCCGGGACGGCGGTGATGGATCTTGAAGCTCGGCTTCTCCGGTCCCTTCCGGGGCTGTTCCGGGGCGGGGCGCAACCCGGCCAGGAGCATCAGCGGCTGCAGGATGAACTGGTCCTGGACGACGGTGCTCACCAGGCCGTCGTAGAAGATGATCATCGCCCGGACGGGGGGGTCGGTGTTGATGCTGAACTCGCGCAGGATGGCGTCGTTATTGACCTCGGCGCGGAAGAGGTTCTTTAAGACCTCCTTGTTGGCGTCCAGGCTGTCCGAGAGGCGGGCCCTTTCACGGATGATGGAGTTTAATCGTTCGGCCTCGGCGAGGTGTTGGCGTCCCTTGCCGGTCAGCGCGTCTTCGTTGCCGTTATCCTGTGAAGGGGGCGTCCGGGAGCTTTGACGGTCTTCGCCCCCGGATTCGAACCTGCCGGATGGTTCCTCCGGCTCTTTGAAAAGCAGCGTACGCTGCAGAAATCGCACAAGGCCCAAGGCGCAATCCCCCGCCCGTTCTATATCCATGTCTAGCTTTTGAAGTCAGGGGGGGGATATGCGAGGGGATAAATGGCGGAGATAGCTACATCCGGAACATCTTCTTGAGGGCGACATAATAGATGGCCAGGCCCAGCAGGCCGCCGACGCCCGCCAGGATCAGCAGGCCGGCGAGCAAGCTCTTCATAGCGCGTCACCTCCCGCCCGGACCTGGTGTTATTCTGTACCACATGATTTCCATCCACTCCGGACGACCGACGCCCGACAACCAATGGATCAGGGATTCACGCAGTGAATCCCTTCGAGTCTGACGCCCGACGCCCGACGACTGACCTAGCCGACCAGGATTTTCTCCTCCGGCATCCGCAACAGGCCCCGCCGCGCCTTTTCGGCCAGGGCGTAGGCGGCGGTCAGCGGACCGATGCGGCCCAGGAACATAGTGAGGATGATCAGGATACGGCCGGCCGGGGAGAGGTCGGGGGTTACCCCGAGGGAGAGGCCGACGGTGCCGAACGCGGAGACGGTTTCAAAAAACAGGGCGAGGAAGTTCTTCCCGGGCTCGGTGACGGTGAGCAGGAGGGTTACCGTTATGACCAGGGTCGCGGCCAAAACGGCCAGGGTCAGGGCGCGGGTTACCTGGCGATGGGGAAGACGCCGCCCGAAGACCTCGGGGCTCTCTTTGCCCTGGAGGGAAGCGACCACCGAGAGGGCGATGGCGGCGAAGGTCGTAGTCTTGATGCCACCCCCGGTGGAAGCCGGCGAGGCGCCGATGAACATCAGGATGATAATGAGGAACTGGGTCGCCACGTTCAGGCTCGTGAGGTCGACGGTATTGAACCCGGCCGTCCTGGGGGTGACGGACTGAAAGAAGGCAGCCAGGATTTGGGCGCCCGGGGTAAGCGACGCCAGGGCATGGTCGTGCTCCAGGGCCAGGAAGAGCACGGTGCCGAGGGCAAGCAGCAGCACCGTGGTGACGAGTACGAGCTTGGCGTGGAGAATCAGGGCGGCGAAGCTTCGCCGTTGGTAGATGTTCAGGATTACCGGGAATCCCAGCCCGCCCAGGATGATAAGAGCGGCGACCGAGAGGCTGACCGTCGGGTCGGCCGCATACGCGGTCAGGGAACGGAACTCTCCGAAGAGGTCAAACCCGGCGTTGTTGAAGGCCGATACGGCATGGAACAGGCCGAACCAGGCTCCTTTGGGGAAGCCGAATTCCAGTGTCCAGCGTAGACCCAGGATGACGGCGAAGGAGAGTTCGATGGCCAGGGTTAAGAGGATGATGTAGCGTGCCAGGCGGACTACTCCGGCCATGTCATTGACGTTCAGGCTTTCGCGGATCAGGATGCGTTGCCGCAGGCCGATGCGATAGCCCAGGAGGATATAGAGCAAGGCGGCCATGGTCATTATTCCCAGCCCGCCGATCTGGATCAGGGAAAGGATGACCACCTGGCCGAAGGTGGACCAGTGCGTCGCCGTGTCGACGACCACCAGCCCGGTGACGCAAACGGCCGATGTCGCGGTGAAGAGGGCTGTCAGGTACGTCGTCTCTTCGCCTGGGCGGGTGGCCCAGGGCAGGGAAAGGAGCAGGCTCCCGGCAAAGATGGCCGAGGCGAATCCGAGGGCGACGATTTGGGGAGGGGTGAGCCGCTGGAAAAGACCTTTACGCAACCCTGCGGTCAAGTTTGTGCCCCCCGGCGATGATGGTAAAGCGGTTACCGTTCATTCTTACTTAGAATGGGTTAGAGCGAGAGGCGATTATGCCCTGGCGGCGCCTAAAGGTAGATTACCGTGTCCCCCTCGACTTCCGGGTTCCCCACCAGATCAAGAGGCACCCGCTCCAGCCAGTCCGGGCCGTACTCGATCTCCATCTGCAGCACCCGGGCGCGGCCGTCCTCGGTGATGGCCCGCTTGTCGTCGTCCAGGGAACGCAAACTCGGGCGCGTTCCGGTAAAGTAACCGGCGGCGCCCTTAGGGTTCTTGCCGTACTTGCGGCAGAACCAGGAAAGTTCGACGGGTGTGACCAATCCCCCGGCGCGTGCGACCTCGGCCAGGGGAGCCACCCAGCGGATGGTCCCCACCAGGATCTCCTTGCCTCCCTCGCTGTAAAGGTTATGGATCTGGGTCTTGATGACCTTTAATTCCTGTTCCAGGACGGCCAGGCGGTCCACAAGGCTTTTCAGGAGATCGAGGTCGACTTCAACCTTCACCGGGTGCGCTCCCCTCTTACAGTGCAAAACCTTATTCCCTATCATAACGAATCGCCGGGTAAAGATCCACAGTTGAGGGAAGGAAACGGCCACCCAAAGGGTGGCCGGTCGATAACCAACGCCAAGTCTCTCCCGCCGTTTTTTAGGATCCCCGTTCAGGAACGGGCGCCGCCGGCCACCGACGGCGGCCGGTGGGGATCCCACTCCAGGTGGCACTTGTCGCACTCCAGCAGGGGGTGTTTCAGGTACCAGCCCAGGCAGAGGAGCCACCAGAGGGGGATGATCGTCATAAAAATGAAGTAAGCGATACCGATCAGTCCCAGGAAGACGGTCCCGCCGAAACCCCAGCCCAGGAACTTGCCGTACTGCCCGATCTTGACCACCTTTGTCGAGCCGCACTTCGGACACTCCAGGAGCATTGCCTAACCTCCTCTCTCTGTTCCCCGCGAAGAATTAGGACAGGCGTATCGCCTTTCATTATACCATTGTTGCGCCGTTGTTGCCGGGGCAACTTCATCCGCCGGCACCGGGAAAAACCCTTGACATGGACGGTCTCGTTCTGGTATCATTTTTCTAATTTCAAAAAGGTAAAGACCGTGAAGGGGAAAAGTAGGCCCGCCCCAGCCTCACAGGGAGGGTGCGTCACCGACTGCGAGCGCGTCCAGGCATGACCGGCTGAAGTTCTCCCCGGAGTTGCCGGCTGAAAGAGAAGCCAGAGGCCGGAAGTCGGAGAGCAGAATGCTCTGATTCTTTCCACCTCTTTCGATAATGATCTCTTGCTTCTGACTTCTTTTGAGTAGGTCGCGCCGGAATCTCCCGCCGTTACCCGGGAGGGGGTATCGGATTCGTCCCGTACCTTGCCGAAGCGGGTCTTACGACCAACCAGGGTGGTACCGCGGAGGGCGCAATGCCTTTCGTCCCTTAGGACGGAAGGCTTTTTGTTTGAGGGGACGGTTTCCCGTATCCTGTTGAGAGGGCCTTTTACGGCCAATTTGGGTGGTACCGCGGAAGCTTAAAGCCCGGCTTTCGTCCCAGGCGACGGAAAGCCGGGCCTTTTTATTCCTTAATCACAGAGGAGGGGATGCTTCATGCAGGTGATCACTTCCGGGGCCGCCGCTGCGGCGGCGCCCATCACCCCCGGTCCATACCCGCTGACCGGGCGGGGGGACCGGCCGGCGTCCGTCGTCCGCGTGGGGGCGCAGGTGGCTTTCGGTGAGCGCCGGGTGGTGGTTATCGCCGGGCCCTGTGCCGTCGAAGACCCGGTGCAAATGCGGGATGCGGCGCGGGCCGCGGCCGAGGCGGGAGCGATGATGCTCCGCGGGGGCGCCTACAAGCCGCGCACGTCGCCCTACAGTTTCCAGGGGCTGGAGCGGCGGGGGTATGAACTCCTGGCCGAAGCGGGGCGGGAGGCCGGGCTGCCTACGGTCAGCGAGGTCGTGGACGAGGAAAGCCTGGCCCTGGCCCTCGAATACGTGGATATGCTTCAGATCGGTTCCCGGAACATGCAGAACTTCCGCCTTCTGCGCGCCGTCGGGCGGGCCGGAAAACCCGTGCTCTTGAAACGCGGCCTGGCGGCGACGGTTAAGGAGTGGCTGATGGCCGCCGAGTACATCCTCGCCGAGGGCAACGACCAGGTGGTGCTCTGCGAGCGGGGTATCAGGACCTTCGAGACCGCCACACGGAACACCCTGGACCTCTCCGCGGTGGCTCTCGTGAAGCGCCTCAGCCACCTGCCGGTGATCGCCGACCCGAGCCACGCCACGGGCAACCCGGACCTGATAGCCCCGATGTCCTGCGCGGCCGTCGCCGCCGGCGCCGACGGCCTGATCGTGGAGATGCACCCGCGGCCGGAGAAGGCGCTCTGCGACGGAAAACAGTCCCTGACGCCCGAGGCGTTGGCGGACATGGTGCGCCAGGTGCGCGCCGTATGCCCCGCCGTGGGGCGCGAGCTGTGAGAGGGGGGGATCGCCTGATGACAGATCAGCCGCCCGTCCGGATCGGGTACTTGGGTCCGGAGGGAACCTTTTCCGAGGAGGCGGCCCGCGGGCGCGCGCGCGCCTGGCCGGCCGCCGAACTGGTGCCGCTGCCGTCCCTGGAGGACGTTATCCGCGCCCTGCGCGCGGGCGACCTTGACGAGGCGGTGTTGCCGGCCGAGAACGCCGGGGAGGGAGCGGTGACCGCCACCCTGGATCTCCTGGTTTACGAGACCGACGACCTGGGCATTCAGGCGGAGATGGTGCTCCCCGTCCGCCACTCCCTGGCCGCCCGCCCCGGGGTGCGGCTCGAGCAGGTCACCCGCGTATTGTCGCACCCCCAGGCCCTGGGTCAATGCCGCGGCTGGCTTGCCCGTCACCTTCCGGGCGCCGTGCTGGAGGAGACGGCGAGCACGGCCCAGGCCGCGGCCCGGGTGGCGCGCTCCGGAGAAGCCTTGGCGGCCGTGGCCGCCCCCCGCGCCGCGGCGCTGCACGGCCTGACCGTCCTGGCCGGCGACATCGCCGACCTCTCCCGCAATGCCACCCGTTTCCTTGTCCTCGCGCGGGGGCCGGGAGCCGGCGGCGGCCGCAAGACCTCACTGGTGACCGCCCTTGCCGACCGCCCCGGCGCGCTCTACGACCTTCTCGGTGAGTTCGCCCGGCGGGGGATAAACCTCTCGCGCATCGAATCCCGTCCGGCCCGCACGCGCCTGGGGGAATACCTTTTCTTGATCGATATCGAGGGGAGCCCGGAGGCGCGGGCCCTGGCCCAGGCGCTGGACGGCGCACGGGCCCTTTGCACCAGCCTGCGCGTCCTCGGTTCATACGATGTGTTTGAGCGGGGTTCATCACCGGACGCGGCCGTACCGAGCATCCCCGCCTTGCGGGAATCCATCGATGCTCTTGACGGCCGGCTGGTTGAGCTTCTGGCACGCCGGACGGCCCTCGCGCGGGAAATCGGGCGGCTCAAGCGGGGACCCGTGCGCGACCCGCGCCGGGAACGGGAGGTCATTGCCCGGGTACGCCGCCTGGCCGCCGGGTACGGCCTGGACCCCGAGACGACGGAGGGTGTCTTTCGCCTCATCCTGACCCACTCGGTCATGGTACAGACCGCACAGCGGGGCATATTCCTCCAGGCCTGTCCCAATCCGCCAGGAGCCCCATAACTTACAGGTTTCAAGGCTCATCTCCCCCGTGCTACGCTGTAGACAGCCAGACCAAGGGAGGAGGAGAGCTTTGAAGAACAAGAGGTTTTTGCGCGTTACACTGGCCTTGACGCTGGCACTTCTTCTGGCCGTATCGGTTGTTGCGCCGGCCTTGGCCGCGACGGACGGCCGGGAGGCGAACAGCCTCACCGTCTATTACGTGAAGAAGGCCGCAAACGAGGTCTATCTTGTTCGTGAGACCCATCCCACGAACCACCGCATCCTGGGCTGGTTCGCCTTGGACGAGGTTATCCATGGCAAGGCCCGGACCCCGGGCGTTTTGCATCCGTTCAACCCCGACACCTGGGTGAAGAGCATCGTCACCGTCCAGGGGCGCACCACCGTGGACTTTACGGCGAAGATTCTCCGCGATGATGTTCCCTGGTCAGTTCGTCAACTGGCCGTGCAGGCGTTGGTCAACACCCTGACCGAGTTCCCCGAGACCAAACAGGTCCGCTTTACCGTCAACGGTGTGCAGTACCCCTGGCTGTACCAGTACCGCACGCGGGACCTCTCGCAGGTCCGGGGCGGGGAGCAGGGGCCGGTGGAGCCGTCCATTTCCGTCAACGTTCACGACTGGCAGTGGATCGGCTCGCCGCTCGCGGTCCGCGGAAAGACCGGGAACTTCAGCGGCCTGGTGCTGGTCGAGCTGAAGGACTACGACGGTGACCTTGTTGCCCGCGGATGGGCGTGGGTCGGCGAGGGAGCCAACGGCTTCAGTACCTGCCTGACCTACGAGACGCCTCAGGACTGGGTCGGGAGCCTCACGGTGACCACCTGGAACGCCGGCGACTGGAGCAAGGGTCCGGGCCTCGAAGTGCCGGTTCTTTTCAGCCGCCCGTGAGCAAGCATCGTTTTCCGCTTTTCCAATTTAACTTAATGATGGCCTTTTCGACCTTGTCCAGGTGGTCGTACATCGCTTGGCGTGCCTGTTCCATGTTCCCCTGGCGGATCTCCTCGAAAAGCGCCCGGTGCTCGCGCAACAGGCGCTGCGGGGTACCCGGCGTCAGGTAGAACTGCCGGCGCGCCGCGTACAGCATCTGGCGCATCGTTCCGGCGATGGTGTTCATCAGCCGCACCAGGAGCGGGTTCTGCGTCGCCACGGCGACGGCGTAATGGAAGCGCCAGTCGGCATCCTCGCCCAGGTCACCGCTGACGATGTCCCGCTCCATCTGGACCAGGGCCTGTTCCATTTGGTCCAGGTCCTGCTGCCCGTGCCGCAGGGCGGCCAGCCCGGCCGAGGCCACCTCGAGTACCTTGCGCAGTTCCAGCAGTTCACGGATCATGTCGCGCTCGGTCATCAGCACCAGGCCGATCGTCTCGATCAGGGACCCCAGGTCGCACTTTCGGACGAAGGCCCCCTCCCCCTGCCGCACCTCGATAATACCCATCGCCTCCAGGGCGCGAAAGGCCTCTCGCACGGCGGCCCGGCCGACCTCCAGCCTGTTGGCCATCTCCCGCTCGGAGATCAGGCGGTCTCCCGGGTTCAGTGTCCCCATGGCGATCATGTGCTTGATCTGTTCGATGATCTCTTCGTAAGTCTTGCGACGGCGAATCGGCTTGAATTCCGGCACGTTGCACTCCCCCTGGTCCAATGATTCGGGCGGCCCAAGGCGGACCGGGACTGCTACCAGGATGGTCCGGATTACGGTCAAGACAGCGGCCGTATAGCCCTTTCATCTTTTGAAATGTCCAGCGCGTAAAATAGAGGAAGAGAATCGGATTGTTCAGTCGCCGCGGTAGAGGACCCGGGGACCGACCTCCGCCAGGTTTCGGCATCCGGTCAGGATCATGGCCTGTTTCAGTTCGGCGGTCATTTTTTCGAGGATCAAGCGCACGCCGTCGGCCCCGCCCCCGAAGGCGCCGATAACCAGCGGGCGGCCGACGAGCACCGCGCGGGCGCCGAGAGCGAGGAGCTTCAAGGCGTCCACTCCGGATCGCACGCCCCCGTCCGCCAGGACGGTAATGCGGTCGCCGACGGCGCGGACGATTTGCGGGAGGACGTCGGCCGCTCCGGGGGTATGGTCCAGGATGCGGCCTCCGTGGTTGGAGATCACGATGGCGGCCGCCCCGGCCTCCACGGCCAGTTCCGCCTCGTCGACCGTCATCACACCTTTAAGAATGAACGGCAAGCGGGTGGCGGCGATAACCTCGCCCAGCTCCCCAAGGGTCTTCGGACCGACGGGCTGGCCCTTGAGGGCCATAGTGACCAAGCCGGCGCCGTCGATGTCGACCCCCGCCGCCCGTGCACCGGCCTCTTCGGCGCGGGCCAACCGTTGGCGGATCGCCTCCTGCGCCCGGGGCTTGATGATCGGCACCCCCCGCCCGTCCTCGGCGGCGACGGCCTCCAGACCGGAGTCGTACATCGCTGGGTCGGCGCCGTCCCCCGTAAAGCCGAGGGATCCGGCCATCCGGCTGCCGGTCACGATCGCCCCGATAAACTCCCGCTCGGTCAGGGCCCCGCCCATGTTATACGGGGTGCCGGTGATCGGGGCGGCCAGGATGGGAGTTGCCAGCTCCTCCCCGAAGAGGGTGAGGCGGGTATCAGGATCGACCGCATCGTGGATGGTTCGCATGTTAAGGTGCAGACGCGCCAGGGCTTCAAGGTTGGCCTTGAAGCCGGCCCCTGTGCCGACACCCCCCATTCCCGGCACCTCGCCGGCGCAGACCCGCCCGTCACAGACGGGGCAGACCCGGCAGTAGCCCTGCATCCTCTCCCTGGCAACCTTGCGCATTGCCTCCAGGTCCATGCTCCAAATAGTCCTCCTTCGTGGCGTTTGAGGCGGGACCTTGACGAAGTTTCAACCTCCTTTCCGGCTTGTTTGTCCCGCCGGTGGTCTGACCAGTAGACCACTGTATAAGACACACTATTCAATCAATTCTGGCAATATCCTTCAGGGTAAGAAAAAAGGGAAGAAGAATTTTGTATTTTTTTCGGGGAAACCTGAGCCGCGGAAGCGGGGTGGCGGGTGGACCCGGCTGAAGACCGAAGAGCAGTGACAGACTGGAGGCTCGGCCGGGGTGTCCTAGATTTTACGGCGGAGGCGGTAAACGGCGCGGGCCAGAAACACGACCAGACCGGTACCGGCGGCAAAGATGAGAAACATGGCGATGGCTCCGAAGTCAATCATGGGCGTGTTGACCCCCTTTCCCCCAAAAGCTTCCCCGGGGCGGCGGGCCTTATGCGTAAAAAGACCGGCTTTTGTATGCCGGTCTTTCCCTGGGAGAGGTGCGTAATCCTACGCTATTCGGTTTTGCCACCATGATATGTCAGAGGCCGCCGGGATGTGCCTTCCCCACTTACTCGCGGTCTTTCAGTGTGGGACGGGCCATGCGTACGATATATAAATAGGCGGCCAGGCCGCCGACGACGATCGCCGCCAGGGCTACGAATCCTGCCGTGGTCATAGTGAGAGCACCTCCCCTCTTACGTTTCTTTTCCGCCGGGCCGGGCTTACGGCAGACATTTTCGCATGCGATGATTTACGGTGCCGGCGGGAAAATGTCCCCGCTCTCGGATACCGTATCGGGCGCCGGGGGCGGCGCCGTCCTCTGCTCCCGCAACCGGTTTTCCTCCTTCGCGGGCGGTCCCGGGGCGGGCTCCGCGGGAGCCCCGGGTTGCGGTGCGACCGGAAGCAGCAGAGAAGCAAGGCGCGGGTCGCGGGCCATGTCGCGTACCAGGTCACGCATCTCGGGCCGGGCCATCAGGTCGAGGGCTGACCGGCGGGCCTGCGGGTTGCCGAGGGTTTCGGCCAGAGCCTTCCGCATCCTGTCGTCGTCCAGCATGCGGATCATGGCCTCCCGCGCCTCCGGGAGACCGAGGATGACTCCAAACGCTTCCTGCATCCGGACCGAACCCAGCCAGGAAGCGAAGGTGCGCTGCATGCGTTCGCTGGCGAAGATCTCGATCATCGGTCCCTGCACGCGTGGGGAACTCAGAATGTTGATCATCTCGCCCCGGTGACGGGGGTCGGTCAGGAAATCCTCCACCGCGCCCGCGGTCGGCGGCGGGAAGGCGGGACGCCGGGCGGCGTTGGGGCCGAAAACAAGGGTTCCCCAGACGCCGGCCGCGAGGGCCAGGATAGCCGTTCCCGTCAGTAACGCCCACCACCGGCGCGCCGGGTTTCCCGCCCGGTTACCCGTTCCCCCTCGAGGACCGTCCTGTTCCGTGCTGGGCATCGGGATTCCCTCCCTCCCCCCGTTTTTTTAGTTATGCATCCTGAATCACGGAGTTATCCGGGCGGCAGGAATCGAAGGAGCGTCTGGCAAAAAAAACAGACAAAACCCTGGGAGGTGTCGCTGCTGGGCCGTGCTAAGGCCTCGTATCGGGGTATATGGTTAATCATGGCATTCTCCCTGGTCCTTCTGGCGGGGATTGTCCTTTTCCCGGTCGAGGAGGGTTCGCGTCCGTTAGAGCAAGGGCAGCTTGGCGGGAAGCAGATCCCCCTTGTGGTGCTGGGGGGCGGGGAGGGATCCCTGACCCAGTACGATGTACGGTCCGTCTGGCTTGGTGTGGGGCGTGGCGCGCCGCCCGGAGGGGATGAGACGGCGGAGATGCTGATCCTCGACGGGCGGGCCTTTCTGGCGGAACACGGGCGTAAGAGCCCCGCGCCCTCGCGGGCGCTGGTGGATGTGGAGCATGCCGTCGGCCTGGCGGACGCGGCCCGCCCGGCGGCCTTCCTGTCCCTTTCCCCGGGACGCCCGGTGACGTTGGCGGAGCTGAACAACCAGATTATCAGCCGCCTGTCGGGCCCGGCCTTTGTCCTTGGGGTGGGCGAACTGGTCGACATCTCCTGGAGGGGGAAGGCCCGCGGGGTGCTGGCCGGGTACGTCGCACCGCCGGGCTCCCACCCTTTGGGCGGCGCCCGGGACGGCGCGGGGGAGGGGGAGATCCTCTGGCTGGAGACACCCGTACCCTTCCGGCCGGTGATGACTCCGCAGGAGACGGTGGCGGCGGCCCGCGACGGCTGCGCACGCACGTCTCCCGCGGCGCTCGGCCCCGGGGCGCGGTTCGTGTCCGCCGCCGTCTATGCCTGGCCGTCGCAAAAGACGAAGCCGGCGCAGGATATCGTGGATCCGCCGCTGGTCGACCTGAGCGTGTTCGCCCCGGACATCATGCAGGACGTCCGCTATGCCACGCCCTATAATTTCACCGGACAAACCATTTACCCGGCGGCCCGGTGTTACCTGGCACGACCGGTGGCGGAGCGGCTGTCGCGGGTCAACCGGGCGTTGATGCGGCAGGGATACCGCCTTAAGGTCTTTGACGGCTACCGGCCCACCTCGGCCCACTGGCGGCTCTGGGAACTGGCCGAGAACAGGGACTACCTGGCGAGCCCCTGGAGCGGGTCGCGGCACAGCCGCGGAGCCGCGGTTGATTTAACCCTGGTCACCCTGGACGGGCGCCCGTTGGAGATGCCCACCGAGTTTGACGCCTTTTCCGATAAGGCCCACCGGCAGGCGCCGATGCGGGAGACGGTCCGCCACAATCTGGAGATCCTGACGCGGGCGCTGGTCGCGGAGAACTTCTATCCCCTGCCCAACGAGTGGTGGCATTTTGATTACCTGGGCTGGGCCGCTTTTCCCCTGCGTGACATCCCGCTCGATTAAACCCCCCGGAGACCCGCGCTTGACTTGCGCCGCCGGTACATGGATACTGGGACGGGGAAGGGGATGAGGGATGGGCGAGATCCTGCTGGGCTACCTTCTGATTTTCGGGGCACGGGTGGCCGACGTGTCTCTGGACGTTATCCGGATCCTGTTGCTGACCCGGGGGCGGCGGCTATGGGCCAGCCTCGTCGGATTCACCGAGGTGGGCATCTTTATTATGGTCCTGAATTTTGTCCTCAGGGACGGACTGACCGATCCCGGCAAGATCATCGCCTATGCCGCGGGGTTTGCCACGGGGAACTATTTGGGCAGCCTGATCGAGGAGCGGCTGGCCATGGGTTACCTTTCCATCCAGGTTTTCCCGTCGGCCGGTATCGCGTCCACGGTCATCCAGTGCCTGCGGGACGCGGGCTTCGGGGTTACCGTCGTTACCGGCGAGGGGCGGAGCGGCCCGCGCCCGGTGCTGTTTGTCTTCATCAAGCGCCGGGACCTGCCCCGCGCGCTCGACATCCTGGAAAGCTGCGAACCGGACATTTTCTTTAACGTTTCGGATGCCCGCAGCATCCACGGCGGAGTCTTCCCGCAGAAGATGGCACGGTGAAGTAGGTCGTCGGCCATGATACGGAGGTATTCGCGGAGCGAATCCCTTTTGGGGCCTCGCCTTTAGGCCTCTTCCCCCGAGGCGGCGGGGATGGTGAAGGAGAAGACCGACCCCTCTCCCGGTTTTGATTTCACATTGACCTCTCCACCCTGGGCCTCCACGATCTGCCGGGCGATGGCCAGCCCCAGGCCGGTGCCCCCGAAATCCCGGGCCCGCGACTTCTCCACACGGTAAAAGCGCTCCCAGATGTGAGGCAGGTCCTCGGCCGGGATGCCCGGACCCTGGTCAGCCACCTGCACCAACAGGCGGTCCTCTTGATCCGCTACCGTGACCGTGACCCGTCCTCCGGGAGGGGAAAAGCGGATTGCGTTTTCAAGGAGGTTGGTCAGCACCTGCGCCGTTCGGTCCTCGTTGCCCAGGGCCGGGGGCAGGTCCGCCGGGGCCTCCACGTCTATGCCGACCTGGCGTTTGTCGGCGTAAGGCCGCAACTGGACGGCCACCCGGTGGGACAGGTCGGCCAGGTCGATGGCGTTGATTTCCCATGACGCCTTTCCGTGCTGCAGCCGGGAGAGATCCAGGAGGTCGTCGATCAGCCGCCGGAGGCGGAGAGTCTCCCGGTGGGCCAGGGCCACGTACCGTTCCCGCTCCCCCGGGTCCTCCAGCATGCCGTCCTGGATGGCCTCCAGTACCCCCTGCAGGGAGGTCAAGGGCGTGCGCAACTCATGCGAGACGTTGGCGACGAACTCCCGGCGCATGGCCTCCACGCGCCGTTGCTCTGTGACGTCCCGGATGACGGCCACGGCGCCCTCGACCCGGCCCTGCTCGTCGAGGAATGGTGCCGCCGTGGCCCGGATAATCCCCTCTCCCCGGCCGGGCTCCAGTTCGGCCGAGTGAGGGCGGCCTTCGGCCAGGACCCCGGCCAGGAGATCGGCCAGGTCCGGGGCGGCCGCCAGGAGCCCGGCGTCGTCCGTCCCGGTTAACCGGAGAATGCTGCAGGCGCTTTCATTGGAAAGGATGACCCGGTTCACCCGGTCGACGGCGATCACCCCTTCGGTCATATGGGCCAGGATCCCGGCCAGCTTCTTCTTTTCCCGGGCCAGAGCGCCCACCGTCTGGTCCAGGTTGGCGGCCAGGTGGTTCATGCTCGTCGCCAGCTGTTCAACCTCGGCCGGTCCGGAAACGGTCACCCGCTGGCTGTAGTCCCCCGCCGCCATGGCCAGGGAAGCCATCCCCATCTCCTGGAGGGGACGCGAAAGGGAGCGGGAGAGCAGGTAACCAAGGAGGATGGCCAGCACCACCGAGAACCCTGCGGCGTACAGGCTGATACGGCGGACGGTGGTGACCGTGGCCGCCAGGTCGGCCACGGGGGCAAAGAGGAGCAGCGCCCCGGCCACCTGGCCGTCCGGTCCCTGGAAGGGGACGGCGGCCGAGATTACGGTCCGTTCCAGGCGCGGGTCGTAGCCCCTTCCGGTCAAGACCTCTCCGCGCTGCAGGCGCTCGGTCTCCGCCGCGTCCAGCCGGAATGCGGGGCGGGGCCCGCCGCCGTATCCATGGCGCATCATGCCTATCATGCCCGGGCTTGCGCCCCAGGCCACGCCTTCGCGGTCGACCACCAGGACCTGGGCGTCGGCAAAGGAAGCGAGGCTCGCCAGCAGGGTCGGGGACAGCGTGCTCCCGGAACCGGTCCCGTAACTCTCAATGAGACGGGCCATTTCCTGCCCTTTACGGGCCAGTTCGCGTTCTTTGGCGGAGTAATAGTAGTTGGCGAAAAGCTGCGACGTCGCCGCGCTGATGGCGACGATGGTGACCAGGATCACGGCCAGGAAGGATAACAGCAACCGCGCAAACAGCGTCCGGCCGGGGCTGAAGCCGCGGACCTTCATGACGGCACCTCAAAGCGGTAGCCCAGGCCCCAGACGGTTTTGATGTAATTCGCTCCTCCGCCGCGGAGCTTCTCCCGCAAACGCTTGACGTGGGTGTCCACCGTCCGCGGGTCGCCGAAGTAGTCGTAACCCCATACCTGCGACAGAAGCTGGTCACGGGAGAAAACCCGCCCGGGGTGGCCGGCCAGGGTCCAGAGGAGGTCGAACTCCTTGGGGGCCAGGGTGATCTCCTGCCCGTCCAGGTCAACCCGCCGCGCCTGGTAATCAATAGTCAACGGCCCGTAAGTCAGAACGTGCTCCCCGCCCTGGTCGCCCTTCGCCCGGCGCAGCACGGCCTTTACGCGGGCCACCAGTTCCCGCGGGGAAAAGGGTTTGGTGATGTAGTCGTCCGCTCCCAGTTCCAGGCCCAGGACGCGATCGTACTCCTCGCCCTTGGCGGAAAGCATGATGATCGGGACCGGGAGTTCCTTGCGCAAAGTGCGGCAGACGGTCCAGCCGTCGAGTTTCGGGAGCATGATGTCCAGGACGACCAGGTCCGGCGCGTGTTCATGCACCCGTTGTAAGGCATCCTCGCCGTCATAGGCGCTTACCACGCGGAAGCCTTCCCGTGCCAGGTACATCCGTGCCAACTCCTGGACCGGTTCCTCGTCGTCCACGACCAGGATGGTCTGCTGCGTCATGCCGTGACACCTCCATCCCAAGTATAGAACAAAAGTACAGGGGGATGAAGGACTGGTGGGATATATGCCGCTGTGAGAAGAAAGAGAGAGGTGGGTCCGGGGGGAAGGAAAAACGTCGACCGCCTTCCGCGCTGTTTCCCACCTCTCACCTCCCACTTCTCACTTCTCAGAGGGCGGCACCGTTCGGGCAGTACGGTCCGGGACCGCCGCCCATCATGCCGCGGCCCTGGCCGCGCATCATCCCGTAACCCCGGGCGCCGGGGCCGAGCTGCTTCCACTTCTGCTGCTGTTCGGGCGTAAGAATCGACTGCATCTGCTCCCGATATTGAGCGGCCTGCTCGCGCATCTGGGTGCGCAGGGTGTTCGCCTCCTGGAGTCTCTGCTGGACCTTGTTCATGTCGGGATCACGCTCAAATTGCATTTGCCGGAGTTCGAACATTATATCCTGCAACTTGTTGCGCTGGGCCTGCATCTTCTGGTGGAACTGGGCCTGCAGGTCACGCATCTTCTGTGCCTGCTCATCGGTGAGCCCGAGAGACTGAACCATGTTCACCCAGTTCCCCGGATTCTGAGTGGCAGGCGTGCCGGCCGCGGCCCAGGCCATGCCGCCGATGGCGAGCACCATTATGGAGATCAGCGCCGCGGTAAAGATCCTCTTCAAATCATTCACCTCCCTTCTTCGTTTGTCGTAGAGCTGCTGCCTGGAGGCTATTATAACCACCGTCTGTGTCCATTCTGTGAACGAAGCGGTACAAAAGGCTGAAACCCATCATAATAAGTGTAGCCGCGCCGACAGGCCGCCTGTTGGTGGAAATTGATTCGGGGAGAAGGTCATGGTAGGATTGGCCTAGACGCTTGTCCCTACGGGATTGGCCGGAGTCTGGATTCCAATGGTTGGAGGCAAGGATCTTGGACCTCTTTCGCGCCTACACCATAGAGCGGGCGGTGGCCGCCCTGCGTGAACACATCGCTCCGGTGAGCAAGTCGGAGACCGTCGGCCTGCGCGAGGCCTTCGGCCGGATACTGGCGGAGGACGTCACGGCTCCGGACGACGTGCCCGGTTTCGACCGGGCGACGATGGACGGCTTCGCCGTCCGGGCCCGGGACACGTTCGGGGCATCCGAGGGCCTTCCGGCTTACCTGCAGGTGACCGGTGAGGTGCTGATGGGTCACCCTCCCGCGGGTGAACTGGCCCCGGGGCAGGCCTTCCGCATCGCCACCGGGGGCATGCTGCCGGACGGCGCGGACGCTGTGGTAATGGTGGAGTATACCGAGGATCTGGACGGGACGACCATCGGGGTCACCCGCCCGGTGGCGCCCGGCGAGAACACGGTCCGGCGGGGCGACGATATCGCCGCCGGGGAAAGGCTGCTCTCCGCGGGAAGACGTTTGCGGGCCCAGGACGTGGGGCTGCTCGCGGCGGCGGGCGTGGCCCGGGTGCCGGTGCGCCGGCGTCTGCGCGTGGGCATCATCACGACCGGGGACGAGGTCATCCCGGTGGAGGAAAACCCGGAACCGGGGCAGGTGCGCGACGTCAACTCGTACACCACTCAGGGTATGGTCCTGGAGTATGGTGCCGAACCCGTCCTTTACGGGATTATCAAGGACGACTACGCCAGCCTGGCGGCGGCGGTCGGCCGGGCCCTGCGGGAGACGGACCTGGTGGTAGTTACCGGCGGCAGCTCGGTGGGGACACGGGACGTGACGGCGCGTGTCCTGAACGAGCTGGGCGAGCCGGGGATCATCTTCCACGGCCTGGCCGTACGCCCCGGGAAACCGACGATCGGCGCCGTCATCGGCGGGCGTCCCGTCCTGGGGCTTCCCGGGCACCCGGTCTCCGCCATGATCGTGTTCCGCCTGATCGGTGCCCCCCTGCTCGGCGGTGACGGCCTTATGGCCGCCCTGCGGGCCCGCCTGACTCGCTCCCTGCACTCCCAGGTCGGTAAGGAGGACTACGTCCGGGTGCGGCTGATACGCGACGGCCGGGGCGAGTGGCAGGCCGACCCCGTCTTGGGCAAGTCGGGTTTGATCGCCACCATGGTCCGCGCCGACGGCCTGGCGCGGATCCCCCTGGAACACGAGGGCGCGGAGGCGGGGGAGATAGTGGAGGTTATACCCTTTTAAGATGTAAGGGGGCCGGGGTTCTCCCGGCCGAGCGACTTGCGTGAGCGTCGATACCCGGCACTCAACTACATTCCCAGGCAGCGTTACGGACCTTGGGACAGAGATGGGCGATGCGAGGCACCGGAGCGCAGGCGGGAGAACCCCGGCCCTGTCAGGATTAGCGGGAGGAGACAACCTCACTTATGAAACGGAACATCTACCTTACGGAAACCCCCTGGGAGGAGGCCCTGGCCGACTATCTGGAACACCTGCGCGCCGAAGGGGCGCTCACCGCCCGCCCCCCGGAGGTCATCCCGACCCGCGAAGCGGTCGGCCGGATCACGGCCGAGCCGATCTTCGCCGCCGTTTCCTCCCCTCATTTCCATGCCGCGGCGATGGACGGCTATGCGGTGCGCGCCGCCGCCACCTTCGGGGCCGGCGACCAGGAACCGCGTACCTTGAGACTCGGGGTCCAGGCCTTTCCGGTTGATACCGGGGATCCCTTACCGGAAGACTGTGATGCGGTAATCATGGTGGAGGACGTCCACCACCGGGATGAAGACACGATTGAGATCACGGCGGCGGCCTTCCCCTGGCAACACGTGCGGGTGATCGGGGAGGACATTGTGGCCACGGAGATGGTCGTTCCGGCGAGCCACGTCATCCGCCCCATGGACCTTGGAGGGATGCTGGCCAGCGGTGTCACCCGGGTGGCCGTCCGCGCGCGGCCGCGCCTGACGATCATTCCTACCGGGACCGAGGTTGTCGAAGCCGGCCGGGAATTAAAACCCGGAGACATTGTGGAGTATAACAGCGCCGTCCTCGGGGCGCTGGCCGAAGAGTGGGGCGCGGCCGTCAGCCGCCACCCGATCGTCCCCGACGACTACGAACGGTTGAAAGAGGCCGTTTCCCGGGCGGTCGACGAAAGCGACATCGTCATCGTCAACGCCGGGTCTTCCGCCGGACGCGAGGACTACACTGCTTCCCTGGTCGCCGAACTCGGCCGGGTGCTGACCCACGGAGTGGCGACCAAGCCCGGCAAGCCGGTCATCCTGGGGATAGTCCGCGGCAAGCCGGTCTTCGGCATCCCCGGTTACCCCGTGTCGGCCGTCCTGGCCTGCGAACTCTTTGTGCGGCCGGTGGTCTTTGCCCTGCTGGGGCGCGCGGTTCCGAGGCGCCGGACCATCCCGGCCGTTCTGTCCCGCAGGGTGGTCTCGCCCATGGGCGTCGAGGAATTCGTGCGCGTCAAGCTCGGACGGGTTGGGGAACGGGTGGTCGCCACCCCCCTCGGCCGCGGGGCGGGCTTGATCCTGACCCTTATCCGCGCCGACGGCATCCTGCGCGTGCCCCGCCTGAACGAGGGCTTCGAGGCCGGGCAGACCGTGACCGTGGAACTCCTGCGCCCGATGCAGGAGATCGAGGAGACCACGGTGATCATCGGCAGCCACGACAACGCCCTGGACGTCCTGGCGAACTTCCTTAAGGTGCGTTTCCCCGAGGCCGCCCTGTCGTCGGCTCACGTCGGCAGCCTGGGCGGCCTGGCCGCCCTGAAACGCGGGGAGGCGCACCTGGCGGGCACGCACCTGCTGGACGAAGAAACGGGTGATTATAACGTCAATTACGTAAAGCGCCTTCTCGGGGGCCGCGGGCCGATCCTGGTCAACCTTGCCTACCGGGAGCAGGGTTTTATCGTTGCCCCGGGGAATCCCTTGAAGATCACCGGCTTTGCCGACCTGGCCCGCGAAGGGGTGCGGTTCGTCAACCGCCAGCGCGGGGCCGGGACCCGGGTCCTGCTGGACTACCACCTGCGGCTTGAAGGCATTGACCCGGCGCGTGTCGCCGGCTATGACCGCGAGGAGTATACACACATGTCGGTCGCGGCGGCCGTGGCCGGCAATACCGCCGACTGCGGCCTGGGCATCCGGGCCGCCGCGCAGGCCCTGGGCCTGGACTTCGTTCCGGTGGCCGAGGAGCGCTATGACCTCTGCACGCTGCGGGAGTATTGGGACCAGCCCTATGTGCAGCGCCTGCTGACCGTGATCCGGGATCCGGCCTTCCAGGAGGCCGTCGTGGCCCTCGGGGGCTATGACCTGCGCGACTGCGGCAAGGTGATGTGGCGGGAGGAGTAGGGGGAACGGTCGAAGCGGAGCACCGGAGCGTAGGGGGGAGAACCCCTGACCCCGTAACACGTGTAATATAGTCTGGACCCGAAGATGCACGGAGGTTTTCTTATGGCTGATTTTACCCATCTCGACCGCCAGGGCCGGGTTAAAATGGTCGACGTCACCGGCAAGGGGGTGACCGTCCGGGAGGCCGTCGCCCGCGGCGAGGTCCGGATGCGGCCGGAGACGCTGGGGCGCATCTTGAACCGGGATATCGCCAAGGGTGAGGTGCTGACTGTGGCCCGGATCGCCGGCATCATGGCGGCGAAGAAGACGGCGGAATTGATCCCGCTCTGCCACCCGCTGAACCTGGCGGTGGTTGAACTACATTTCCGGGCCCATAAGAGCGAGGGGCGCCTGGAAATCCAGGCCCGGGTCCGCACCGCGGGGCCGACGGGCGTGGAAATGGAGGCCCTCACGGCGGTCAGTACCGCCGCTCTGACCGTGTACGACATGTGCAAGGCGGTGGACCGGGAAATGGTCTTCGGGAGGATACGCCTGGTGCGCAAGTCCGGTGGACGGAGCGGAACCTTTCTCCGGGAGGGTGAAGAAGAGGAATGGCCGGACGCATTGTAGCCGTCTGCACCAGCGCCGCCAAAGGCGTAAAGAAGGAGAACGTCGGGGAGGCCGAACTCAGGGCCGGCCACGGGCTTGTGGGGGACGCCCACGCCGGGGAATGGCACCGGCAGGTGAGCATGCTGGCCCTTGAAAGCATTGAGCGCATGCGGTCCAAGGGTCTGGACGTCGGACCGGGCGACTTCGCCGAGAACCTGACCACCGAAGGGATCGTCCTGTACACCCTGCCGGTGGGCACCCGCCTGCGGATCGGGCCGGAGGTGGTGGCGGAGGTAACCCAGATCGGGAAACAGTGCCACGTCGGCTGCGCTGTCTTCAAACAGGTCGGGGACTGCATCATGCCGCGGGAGGGGATCTTTGTCAAGGTTGTTGTCCCCGGACGGGTTCGCATCGGGGATACCGTGGAGGTCATAGACGATGTTTAAAGTCGCCGTTGTCACTGTAAGCGATAAGGGGTCCCGGGGGGAACGGGCCGACGCCAGCGGCGCCGTCCTGGCGGAGATGGTGCGGGCGCAGGGCTGGGAGGTGGCTGAGACAAGGATCGTCAGCGACGACCTGGAGGCCGTCGTAGAGACCCTCATCGAACTCTGCGACCGGCCCCTGCAGTTGGTACTGACCACCGGCGGGACCGGGTTTTCTCCCAGGGATAACACGCCGGAGGCCACCATGCAGGTTGTCGAGCGCCTGGTGCCGGGGCTTTCCGAGGCCATGCGCCACGAAACGGCGCGGGTTACCCCGCGGGCCTACCTCAGCCGGGGGGTATGCGGGATCCGCAAGCGGACCTTGATTGTCAACCTCCCGGGCAGCCCTAAAGCCGTGCGGGAGTGCCTGGAAGTGATCCTGCCCATCCTGCCGCACGGGTTGGAGATCCTGGCCGGGGCGGCCGGGGAATGCGCCCGGGAAAGGGAGTAGACCATGCACCCGGTTCTGTTCTACATCGGTTCCTTCCCTGTAATGAGCTATGGGGTCATGGCCGCCATCGGGGTGGCGGTGGGCATCCTGGTCGTCATCCGTGAAGGCCGTCGCCTCGGCCGGGATCCCGACGGGCTGCTGGATCTTTCCCTTTATCTGGTGCTGGCGGGGGTGATCGGCAGCCGGCTTTTGTACATTGCCATCGAATGGGAACAGTTCACCGGCCGCCCGCTGGACGTGTTCAAGATCTGGGAGGGAGGCCTCTCCTGGTTCGGTTCCCTTGCCGCCGGCCTGGCCGTGGCGATCTGGTGGACGCGTCGCAAGGGTGTCCGCCTGAACGCCCTCGGCGACCTGCTGGCCCTCGGGGTAGCCGCCGGCTATCCTTTCGGGCGCATCGGCTGCTTCCTTAACGGTTGCTGCTACGGCCACCCGAGTGACCTTCCCTGGGCCGTGGCCTTCCCCTTTGACGGAGTGCCGCGGCATCCCACGCAGCTTTATTCCCTTGGTTTCGGCGTATTGATCTTCGCCATCCTCTGGTGGCGGCGAAAACAGAAGCCCTTCGACGGGTACCTGATGTGGCTCTATTTTCTGCTTTACGCAGGCTACCGCTTCATTGTTGACCTGTGGCGGGAGACGCCGCCGGGACCGGACGGCCTGACCATCGGCCAGGCGGGGAGCCTGGGGGTGATGGTCCTGGCGGCGGCCTTCCTGTGGCGGGGTTGGAGACACCGATCGCCGCGTGCCGGCCGGCAGCCACAAGACTCCTAAGGGATTCGCTGCCGCGAATCCCTTCCCTCCCGAGGGCCGACGACCGACGACTACTTCGCGTCCTTTTCCACTCCGGCCCGGATGACGATCTCCATGGCCTTGTTCAGCAGGTCCTGCAACTCCTTCTGTGCCTCGGTAAACGCCTGTACCAGGGGGTTTTCCGCCATTTTCAGTTCTATCTGTTCCAGGGCGCGTTGTTCCTCGGGAGGGATCTCCCGGCCCTGTTTCTGGGCCTCGGCGATCCGTTGTTGCATCTGGTGAAAGGCGTACAGCAGGTCGCGGCAGGCTTCGCTGGCGAACATTTCATCCCGTCGCTTCTGCACGTCCTTGAACGCCGCCGATTCGGCGATCACCCGGCCGAGTTCCCGGGCCTTCTCCATGACCTGTTCGGACAACTCGCTTCACCCCTCCGTATTATTGACCATTCCGCGGTCGGACATTGGAGACATTATACCACGCCGGAACAAGGAAAGATATCCTGGGGAAAAGACCCCGGTTCCACAAAGAGGTTCGGCGTTCCGGCATTACGGCGGGCCTGCGTTTATATATTGTCCCCTGGGACGGTTTTTAGGGCTTGTCACCCCTTACGGAAGATGATATAGTGTGACTAGTTAGCGGGTTTTTATTACCCTTTATGTGCGATTGTTCACAAGAGTCCGATGGGGGGTTGCCTCGGGGAACCGGGTTTTGCCGATCGCAAGTTCCGACACGAACCTTCATTAATGGAAATAAATGGGTTTAGAATTTGCGGCAGGAAAAAGGGCTTTGGACGTCGAATGAGCATTAGCAAAGGGTCCAGCGGTCAGTCGGGACAGACGATGGTGGTTTCGGGTACCTGAACCGGTGCGGTGAATGGCTCAAAGCGCGGCGGTTGGGTACTCTGGCGCGTTTGCTTGTCCTTGGTGTAACGAGAGGTTGCCTATAAACTGGAGGTTTACCCTGCGGAGCCCGGACGTGCCGCTAAGGCGCGGGACGTTCTCCGCAAGATGCTTTCCGAGGAATCGGAAGGATAAGAGACGCCATTGCGGAAGGGAGTGGTGTCAGAGGGAGTTTGATACCAGGGAGTGAGAGACGGACCGCTGGTTCGGGGATCGCTGGGATGTTCGTAAAAGAACGAATTTGAGGAGGTTGAGTAAATGCCTGCTTTTGTGATGAACGAAAAGTGCGACGGGTGCAAGGGTCAGGACAAGACCGCTTGCATGTACATCTGCCCGAACGACCTGATGAAGCTCGACAAGGAGAGAATGCGGGCTTTTAACCAGGAACCGGATGCTTGCTGGGAGTGCCTCTGCTGCGGCAAGATCTGCCCACAGCAGGCCATTGACCTCCGGGGTTATGCCGACTTCGTGCCGATGGGCGCGAGCTGCGTGCCGCTCCGCGGTTCCGAGGATATTATGTGGACCGTGAAGTTCCGTAACGGCATGGTCAAGCGCTTCAAGTTCCCGATCCGGACCACGCCGGAAGGTTCCGCGGTACCCGATGGCGGCTTCGGCGCCGGGGCGGACGACATCAACAGCCCCCTGCTGTTTGCCGAGCCCGATTGCCTGGGCTTTGAGCTCCCGACCCTGAAAAAGTAACGAAGGAGGTATACAGGAATGGCGAATTTTGAAACCGTAGAGGTCACTACCGACCTGCTAATTCTGGGCGGCGGCATGGCGGCCTGCGGCGCGGCCGTAGAGGCTGCCCACTGGGCGAAGAAGCACGGCGTAAAGGTTACCCTGGTCGACAAGGCCGCGATGGACCGCAGCGGTGCCGTGGCGATGGGCCTTTCCGCCATCAACCAGTACGTCAGCATCAAGCAGGGACTGAACACCGTCGAGCAGTATGTCACCTACGTTAAGAACGACTTGATGGGCGTCGCCCGCGACGACCTCGTCTATAACATCGCCCGCCACGTCGACGGTACCGTGCACCTGTTCGAGAAGTGGGGCCTGCCGATCTGGAAGGACGAGAACGGCGAGTACGTCCACGAGGGCCGCTGGCAGATCATGATCAACGGCGAGTCCTACAAGATCATCGTCGCCGAGGCCGCGAAGAACGCTCTCGGCAAGGACAACATCTACGAGCGCGTCTTCATCGTCGAGCCGCTGCTGGACGGCAACCGGGTAGCGGGCGCCGTCGGTTTCTCCACTCGCGAGAACAAGTTCTACGTCTTCAAGGCGAAGGCCGTCCTGGCCGCGATGGGCGGCGCGGTGCACGTCTTCAAGCCGCGGTCCAGCGGTGAGGGCCAGGGCCGTTCCTGGTACCCGCCCTTCAACTCCGGCGCCAGCGCCTACTTCACCATCAAGGCCGGCGCGGAGATGACCTGTCAGGAGGTCCGCTTCATCCCGGTTCGCTTCAAGGACGCCTACGGCCCGGTCGGCGCCTGGTTCCTGCTCTTCAAGTCCCGCGCCACCAGCGCCCTGGCCGGGAATTACATGGTTGAGCGCGGTGCCGAGCTCGCCAACTGGGGCCCGTACGGCAGCGTGAAGCCGATCCCGGCCAACCTGCGCAACTACCTCGGCATGCTCGACACCAACGAGGGCAAGGGCCCGCTCTACATGCGCACCGAGGAGGCCATCGCCAACCTGGCCGCCAAGTACCAGGACGACGAGAAGGCCTTCAAGAAGAAGATGAAGGAACTCGAGGCCGAGGCCTGGGAAGACTTCCTCGACATGACCATCGCGCAGGCCCTGCTGTGGGCCGCGACCAACGTCGAGCCCGAGAAGGTGCCTTCGGAAATCGCCGCCGCCGAGCCGTACTTCATCGGTTCGCACTCCGGCGCGTCCGGTGCCTGGGTCAGCGGTCCGAAGGACCTGGCTCCGCCCGAGTACTTCTGGGGCTATGAGAACATGACCACCGTGACCGGCCTGTTCGCCGCCGGCGACGCCTCCGGCGCGTCCAGCCACAAGTTCTCCTCCGGCTCCCACGCCGAGGGCCGTATCGCCGCCAAGTCGGCCGTCCGGTTCATCCTCGAGAACAACACCCAGCCGAAGGTCGACATGGCCGAGGTTGAGAAGCTGAAGGAACGCATCCTCCGTCCGCTCGACCTGTTCGAGCAGTATAAGGACTTCGGCACCCAGCCGGAACTGAACCCGAACTACATCCTGCCGAAGCAGTATATGTTCCGCCTGCAGAAGCTGATGGACGAGTACGCCGGCGGTGTGACCGCGGCCTTCACGACCAACAAGCCGATGCTCGATAGGGCTCTGCAGCTCCTGGCCTGGCTGAAGGAGGACTCCGAGAAGCTGGCGGCCCGTGACCTGCACGAACTGATGCGCTGCTGGGAGAACGTCCAGCGTACCTGGCAGGCCGAAGCCCACGTCCGCACCATCCTGTTCCGTGAAGAGACCCGGTGGCCGGGCTACTACTTCCGGGCCGACTTCCCGACCATTGACGAGGAGAACTGGAAGTGCTTCGTCAACTGCAAGTGGGATCGGAACTCCGGCGAGTGGGAACTCTTCAAGAAGCCGATCATCTCGCTGGTATAGCCCAGTAGGGACAAGAGGCGGGTTTGCGGGCGAAATCGAAAGATTTCGCCCGCTTCCCTTCATCTTGCAGCCGATCCCGATGTAAAGCTCCGTGGAGGATGTCTGACGGCAGCCCGGAAGCGGGAGGCCTAGGCCTCCCGCTCCTTATGTATTACGCCCGGAGGCCCGGGGAATGAGGGTAAGGGTTTTCCCCTAAAGTAGAAAGCATGGGTGGTGAAAGGATGATTAACAAAAGCATCCTGGTCGTCGGCGGGGGAATAGGCGGGCTGACTGCCGCCTTGGAGGCAGCGGAGGTGGGTTACGAGGTCATCCTGGTGGAAAAGAACCCCTATCTGGGTGGCCGGGTGGCCCAGCTGCACCACTATTTCCCCAAGCTTTGCCCCCCGAACTGCGGCCTGGAGATCAACTTCAAGCGGATCCGGTCCAACCCGAGGATCAAGTTTTTCACCCTGGCCGAGGTGGAGGCCATCAGCGGCGAAAAGGGCAACTACGATGTTACCATTAAGCTCACGCCACGGTTCGTTACCCCGGACTGCACGGCCTGCGGCCAGTGCGTCGAGGTTTGCCCGCAAGACAGGCCGAACCCCTTCAACTACGGCCTGGACAAGACAAAGGCCATTTATCTGCCGCACAACTTCTCCTTCCCGATGAAGTACGTCGTTGATTCCACGGTTTGCCCCGGGGCCTCCTGCGGCAAGTGCGTCGAAGTATGCCCGGTGAAGGCCATCGACCTCGGCATGCAGGCCAAGACCGTGAACTTGAAGGTCGGGGCCGTGATTTGGGCGACCGGCTGGGATCCGTACGACGCGACGAAGATCGAGTATTACGGTTTCGGCCGCTATCCGGACGTCATCACCAACGTGCAGTTGGAGCGCCTGGCGGCCGTCAACGGCCCGACCCAGGGCAAGATCGTCCGCCCCTCGGACGGCAAGGGCATTGAAACCATCGCCTTTGTGCAGTGTGCAGGGTCGCGGGACGAGAACCACCAGCCTTACTGCTCACAGGTTTGCTGCCTCGCCTCCCTGAAACAGGCGATGTACGTCCGGGAGCAGTATCCCGAGGCCAAGATCTACATCTTCTACATCGATATCCGTTCCCTCGGCAAGTACGAGGATGTTTACACGAAGGTTCAGGAAGACGCGGGCGTCGTCTTCATCAAGGGGAAGGTAGGCGAGATTACCGAGAACCCGGAGACGAAGAAGCTCGTCCTGGAGGTCGAGGACCAACTGGCCGGCGAGGTCATCCATCCGGAAGTGGACATGGTCGTCCTGGCGACCGGAATGGCCCCGGCGGCGAAGCCCGCCGGCGGTGCGGCGGCCCTTGACGCCGACGGTTTCGTGGCTTCCGAGGACGGCGTTGTCGGTGCCGGCTGCGCCAGGAAACCGATGGAGGTCGCTTCCACGGTACGCGACGCGACGGCGGCGGCCCTCAAGGCTATTCAGGCTGTGGCGGGGGGTGGCAACTAATGGATAAGAAGATCGGGTTTTTCATTTGTACCGGCTGCGGCATCGGCGAAGCCCTGGACGTAGCCGCCCTGTGCAAGGTGGCCACGAAGGAGGGCAAGGCTCCCAGTTGCAAGCAGCACCCCTTCCTGTGCGGCCAGGAGGGTCTGGAATTCATCAAGAAGGACATCGCCGAGGGCGTCAACACGGTCGTCATCGCGGGCTGCTCGTCCCGCATGAACTACGACGTCTTTGACTTCGGCCCCGAGGTCATCGTGGAGCGCATTAACTTCCGCGAGCAGGTTGTCTGGTGTCACCCGGCCAACGACGAGGACACCCAGATGACGGCCGAGGACTACATCCGGATGGCGATGGCGAAGCTCAAGACCCTCGAGCTGCCCGAGCCGTTCGTCCCGGAGGACGTTTCAAAGGACGTCCTGGTCGTCGGCGGCGGCCTGACCGGTTTGACCGCCGCCCTTGAGGTGGCCGAGGCCGGCTACCGTGCCGTCCTGGTCGAGAAGGAGTCGAACCTGGGCGGTTACACGGCGGCCTTCTACAAGCAGGCCCCGTCCCGGCCCCCGTATACCGACCTGGAGCCCAACGAGGTCCCGGCCAAAGTACAGGCCGTTACCGACAATCCCAACATTAAGGTCTATACCTCCGCGGTGGTTGAAAAGATCGAGGGCGGCCCCGGCAAGTTCGACGTGACCATCAAGACCGCCGGCGGGAGCGCCGGCGAGCGCGTCGGCGCGGTCATCCTGGCCACCGGGGCGAAGCCCTTCGACCCCACGCCCCTCGAAAACTTCGGGTACGGCAAGTACCCGGACGTAATCACCCAGGCCCAGATGGAGGAACTGGCGGCGAAGGGCAAGATCACCCGGCCGTCCGACGGCAAGCCCGTCCAGCGGGTGGCCTTTATCCAGTGCGTCGGTTCCCGCGACAAGGAGCACCTGCCCTACTGCTCGGCCGCCTGCTGCGTGGAGTCCCTGAAGCAGGCCGCCTACCTCAAGGAACTCAACCCCGAGGCGCAGGCCTATGTCTTCTACAAGGACCTCAGGGCTACCGGGAAGTATGAGCACTTCTACAAGCGCCTGCAGGACCTGGGTACGGTGTTCGTCAAGGGCGAGACCTCCGCGATCAAGATCGAGCAGTCCGGCGGGCAGCTCGTCGTCCAGGGTGAGGACGTCATCCTGCGCGAGAAGGTCAACCTGCCCGTGGACCTGGTGGTGCTCGCCAACGGCATGGTGCCCACTACGGCCGGCGAGGAGAACATCCTGAACCTGGCCTACCGCCAGGGACCGGAGCTGCCGATCCTGAAGTACGGCTTCCCGGACTCGCACTTTATCTGCTTCCCCTACGAGACCCGCCGTACGGGCGTGTACGCCGCCGGCAGCGTGCGAGCGCCGATGCACGTCCCGGCCGCCGTGGAGGACGCCACCGGCGCGGCCTTGAAGGCCATCCAGGTCGTGGAGTCGGTGTCCCGCGGCGCAGCCGTGCACCCGCGGTCCGGGGACCTGTCCTTCCCCGAGTTCTTCATGCAGCGCTGCACCCAGTGCAAGCGGTGTACCGAAGAGTGTCCGTTCGGGGCGATCAACGAGGATGAAAAGGGGAACCCGCTGCCGGAGCCGACCCGCTGCCGCCGGTGCGGCACCTGTATGGGGGCCTGTCCGGAGCGGATCATTTCCTTCAAGAACTACTCGGTGCCGATGATCGGCAATATGGCCAAGGCCATCGAAGTGCCGGAGGAGGACGAGGAGAAGCCGCGCATCCTGGTCTTCGCCTGTGAGAACGACGCCATTCCGGCCCTCGATATGGCCGGCTTGCAGCGTATGCAGTACAGCAACTGGGTGCGTATTATCCCGGTGCGCTGCCTGGGTTCACTGAACCTGGTCTGGATCGCCGACGCGATGTCGAAGGGCATCGACGGTGTCCTGCTCCTGGGCTGCAAGCACGGTGACGACTACCAGTGCCACTTCGTCAAGGGCAGTGAGCTGGCCGGGATCCGCCTCTCGAAGGTCTCGGAAACGCTGGACCGGCTCGGTCTGGAGTCCGAACGCGTGCAGATCCAGGAAGTAAGCATCATGGACTACGACCAGATCCCCGGCATCATCGACCGCTTTGCGGCCCGACTGGATGAGCTGGGGCCCAACCCCATGAAGGGTTTCTAAGCCCGGTGTCGTATTCTGACTGGCAGACGAGAAGATAAGTCCCCCGGGCGGCGGCGGCCGCCCGGGAGGGACTTCTCTTTAGAGTTCTGACACCGAGACCAGTCTGGAGGGGGTAAGTAAATGTCCGCCGCGAACGAGCAGGCGTCCAGGTTCGATCCCGGCTTCGCGCGTGAGTTCTACGCGCTCGAGAACGGGGAATACGCCAAGTTGTGCATGCAGTGCGGGTTGTGCGCCGTCACTTGCGCCTCGCGCGAGTTCATGGACCTCCCGCCGCGCAAACTGTTCAAGCTGGTCCAGGCCGGCGACAAGGAAGCCGTGCTACAGTCCCAGACGCCCTGGTTGTGCACCTCGTGCATGACCTGCACCGTACGCTGCCCGCGTGGTATTCCGATCATCGATGTAATGCATGGGCTTAAGTACTTCCTGATCCAGCAAGGGTCTAAAGCACCTGTGGCCCTGATGAGCAAGATCTTTGCCGAAAATATGCTCAGGCGCGGGCGCGTCTTCGAATTGGCGTTGACCAACAGCTTCTTCCTGAAGGCTTACGGTCCCGTGGGGGCCATCCCGATCGCCCTCAAGATGCGCAGTGTCGGCCAGCCGATGCTGCTCAAAGGACGTCTGCCGCTGAAGCCGCCGAAGAAGATCAAGGGGCTGGACCAGGTCCACAAGATCGTCAAGAAGGCGACCGAGGTTATGAAGAGGGAGGGACACCAGGATGGCGTATAGCTTTTATCCCGGCTGTTCAATGGAGGCTACGGGCAAGGCCTACCTGGTTTCTCTCGAGGCCGTCAGCCATGCTCTGGGACTTGAGCTGAAGGAGATCCCGGACTGGAACTGCTGCGGCGCCACTGTGTCGGCCAACGCCATCGGGGACCTGCCGCAGCTGGCCATGACGGCGCGTAACCTGGCCCTGGCCGAACCGGCCGGCAACGACATCGTTGTCGGCTGCAGTTCCTGCTACCTGAACATGGCGTGGGCGAACGAGAAGTTCAAGACCGACGCCAGGTTCCGTTCCCAGGTCAGCGAGGCCCTGGGCGCGGCCGGCCTCAAGTACGAGGGCGGCCTGCGCGTGCGCCACCTGATCGACGTCCTGGTAAACGACATCGGCCTGGATAATCTTAAGGCACGCACCATCAAGCCGCTGGCGGGCATGAAAATCGCCTGCTACTCCGGCTGCCAGACGGTCCGTGCCATCCGCCGGCGCGATTTTGACAACGTTGAGTACCCCGTCATGCTGAGCCGTATCGTCGAGGCCCTGGGCGCGACCCCCGTGCCGTTCCCGGCCGCGGCCCGGTGCTGTGGCGGCTCGCAGCAGTTCACCCGGGTGGAACTGATTCACGAGCTTACGGGCTACGTCCTCGAGACGGCGGCCAAGAACGGCGCCGAGGCGATCGTCACCCCATGCCCGATGTGCCACATGAACACCGATGTATATCAGGCGGAGATCAACAGGGTCAAAGGAACCAACTACTACTTACCCGTCTTCTTCCTTACACAGTTGATCGGCCTGGCCTTTGACCTTAAACCGAAGGATCTCGGTTTCAGCTTCAATGTCGTATCCCCTGACAAGCTTTTCGCCAAGCACAACATTAAGAACTAAGGCCATAAGGGGGGGCGCCTTGCGGGGCGCCCTTTTTGTTTTTCCATAAGCCTCAGGGAGGGGAAACCAGGGTACGGGGCGAATAGCATACATATCCCTTGACCTGAAGCGGGTGCGCTGTTGGGAATCGCGGAGGCCTTAGGAGGGACACACGATGGCCAGGGGAAGAGTGGAAATCGAGGCCGATATTCTGATCATCGGCGGCGGCACGGCCGGGTGCCTGGCGGCCTATGAAGCGCGGCAGGTAGGCGGTCCGGACCTAAAGATCGTTATTCTGGAGAAGGCCTTCATCCGGAACAGCGGCTGCCTCTCGGCGGGGATGAACGCCCTGAACATGTATCTCAACCAGGGGACCCCCGCCGACTATGTCGCCTACGCCCGCTATGACAGCTGCGGGGCGCCGATCCGGGAGGACATCCTGCTTGAAGTCGCCGCTCACGTCAACGAAACCGTGGCCCTCATGGAGGCCCAGGGACTGCCGATCAAAAAGAGACCCGACGGCCGCTACCTTAACCGCGGCAAGTGGAACGTCGAGGTTAACGGTTCGCTGCTCAAACCGATCACGGCAAGCATGGCCGCCATGGCCAACGCCATCGTCTACAACCGGGTTTACGTTACCGACCTGATTACGGCGGACGGCCGGGTGACAGGCTGTATAGGCTTCGGCGTCCGTGACGGCCGGTACTATATCGCCCGGGCCCGTGCGATCCTCATCGCCGCCGGAGGCTGCGCCGGGCTGTGGCGCCCGCGCGGTCATGGGGACGCCCACCATCGTATCTGGTATTTCCCCTTCAATTGCGGCGGCAGTTACGCTTTGTGCAAGCGTGCCGGGGCGAAGATGGTCGGCTTCGAGATGCGTGTCGTGCCCCTGCGCACGAAAGATACATATTCCCCGACCGGGACACTGGCCATCGGCATGGGGGCGCCCCTGGTCAACGCGGCGGGAGAGGCCTTCATGCGCGAGCGTGAGGAGTACCTGCGGCTCGGAGGGCATAACGCGCCCACCCCTCTACGGGTGCTGGCCTTCACCCGGGAAACCGAACAACACCGCGGGCCGATCTACTTCGATACCCGCCTCGGCGACCCGAAACGTGTGGCCGGCCTGAAAAGCCAGTACCTGGAGATGGCGCCGTCCATCGTGCTCTACTGGGGAGCGCACGACCTCGACCCCCGCAAGGAACCGGTCGAGGTGGACGTCGGAGATCCAAACATCCTTGGCGCACATGCCGCGTCGGCCGGCGCCTGGACCATCGGCACGTCCCACATGACCACCGTCGAAGGGCTGTTCGTTTCCGGCGATGCCCTGGGCGGGGCGCCGTCACGCTTCATCTCCGGCAGCTGGACGTGCGGCCGCCTGGCGGCGCGAAACATGGTCGCCTATCTGGAGAAGAACCGCCCGCCTTTCGCGGACCTGGACCCCGCCACTCTCGACTCCCTGGAAGCTCGTGTCTTCGCGCCTCTGGACCGTTATGGCCGCTGCACCTTCTTTACCAACGGCCAGCCTCAGGAGGGGGTTACGCCGCAGGAAATGGAGTGGCGGATGCAGAACGTTATGGAGGAATACTGCGGCGGGCGCAGCCGCTGGTACTGTGTTAACGCAACCTACCTGTCCCTGGCCAGAAAACATATCAATCGTCTGCGCCGGGAGCAGCTACAGTACCTGGTGGCGAAGGACCTTCACGACCTGCAGCTGGCCTGGGACGTTGTCAACAGGCTTGACGTGTGCCAGATGGTCATTGAACACCTGGACTTTCGCAAAGAGACAAGGCTTCCCGGGTTTGTCAACCGCACCGATTATCCTGAGCCCGACGACGGGGATTATGACTGCTTTATCTGCTCGGTTTGGGATTCTGCGACCGATGAACTGATAATGAGCAAGGAGCCATACGTGCAGGTCGTGCCGGGGGATCGAAAGAAGGAAAGCGTATGACGCCGGCTCCGATCCGGGAGTAGAGGGGGTTATGGGTCTTGCCGCCGGTGGTTTTCCCAGAGAAGTGTAACGGTTGTCAAGGCGAAAGCGAACCTATGTGCGAGCAGGTCTGCCCCGGGGACTTGATGACCATCGATCCGGCCTCCGGGAAGGCGATATGCCGCGATCCGGGGGACTGCTGGGACTGCATGACCTGTGTGAAGGCCTGTGCGCGCCAGGCGATTGTTACCAGGATCCAGTACCAACTGGGCTATTTCCCGGCCCGGCTTATACCTCTCGTAGGGACGAACACCATCACCTGGACATTGGTCGACTGCCATGGCAAGGTGGAGCGCTTTGTCATGCGTACCCTTACCGACGACGAGGAAGAGGAGGAGTAGCCGGCGGAGAAAATTTGCCTTCCTAATTTATTTAGCTCTTGCCACCGGCCGGATGGGTAGGTATGATATTGGTAAGGCATGTGCAGGAATTCACAAAAGGTAATTCGTGTGGGCATTATTATTTTCAAGGAGGGGAAGAGGAACATGTTCGAGAAGGTCCTACTGCCGACCGACGGTTCGGAAACCGCCCTCAGGGCCGCCGCCTATCTGGTCAACCTCCTGCAGGAACGGCCCGGAATGAAAGTAACCCTGCTCAATGTGTACACGATCCCGCCGGCGTTTAACACCTATGATTCCCCGATCCCCCCGGTAGGCCTGGTGGACAGCATCAAACAAATGGCACAGCGCGCCCTCGACAGGACCGAGGCCGTATTTAAAGAGGCGGGGTTCAGCGTGGAGACCATGGCTATGGAGGGCGATCCGGGGAGGGACATACCCCAGTTCGCCCGCAACAAAGGTTACGACCACATCGTCATGGGTTCCAAAGGGACGGGTTCCATTTCGGGTTTGGTCTTTGGGAGCGTCGCCAACAAGGTCCTGCACGTCGCCGCCTGCCCGGTGATCATCATCAAGTAAACCCCACAGCTGTCTGATTTGCCACACAGCTGTCTCATTTCAAGCAGCCTGCTAAGGTTCCTACAGCAGCCCTCGCACCGCGAGGGCTGTTTCATTTCCTACACCCGCCCGGGGCCGTACGCGGGCGGCAGACCCGTATCGGGCCTGAAGAACCATGGCATCATTCTTGCTAAATACATGGGATAGATATGCCTTGAAAACGGAGGGATGATAACGTGAGCCTTTACCTGGCGGTGGCCGGAATAGCGGTCAATCCCCTGGCGGTTCTCGGGCTGGCCGCAACGGCCGGAACCCTGTCCGGGCTTTTTGGGACCGGCGGAGGCTTTCTCCTTACGCCCCTGTTAATGTTCCTGGGCATCCCGCCGGCGGTCGCCGCGGCCTCGGGCTGTAACCAGATCGTGGCCTCTTCCTGCACCGGAGCCCTGGCACACAAGCGCCTGGGCAACGTGGATGTCAAGATGGGCCTTATCTTCCTCAGCGGGGCCGTTCTGGGAGGTGCGGCGGGCGCGCAGGTGGTGCGGATCCTGCGCGGTTTGGGTCACTATGATGACGCCGTCAAAGCGGTGTACGTGGTCATGCTGGCGCTGATCGGGGCCTTTATGCTCCGCGAGAGCCTGCAGGCGCGGCAACGCCCTTCCGGAGGGCCGGGGTTCACAACATCCCGGATAAAGGGCCTGCTGGCCCGGTTGCCCCTGCAAACCGAGTTCCGGGTCAGCGGTATCAGGACCTCCATCCTGTTTATCGTCGGGCTGGGGTTCTTCGCCGGTTTCCTGGCCGCGACGCTCGGGGTCGGCGGAGGGTTTATCACGATTCCGGTGATGATCTACCTGCTGGGCGTGCCCACCCTGGTGGCCGTCGGCACGGGCCTCTTTCAGATCGTCTTCACCGGCATCAGCGTCACCTTTCAGCAGGCGCTGACCAATCATACCGTGGACCTGGTGCTGGCCGTCGTCCTCTTCGGCGGAGCGGCCATCGGCGCACAAATCGGGGCGCGTATCGCGCGGTTCTTTCGCGCGCAGCAGATACGCCTTTTCCTGGCGGTGGCCGTCTTAGCGGTAATGGCCGGAATGATGGCCGGCCTCTTAAGCCCGCCGGAAACCGCGATGACCATCGTCCGGGCGGGAGGTGGGCACTAATGGCGCGTATCCGGTTGTTCCATGTGATTGTCCTGCTGATGGTGTCGGCCACCCTGGCGTTCAGTCCGGCGGCAGCAGAAGAACGGATGACCCTGATGACGGATGCCGGGACCATCGAAGCGGGTATGGGCTTTGACGGCTGCCGCCTGGCGATTGCCGGTGAAACACCGGCCGGGAGCCAGGTGTACGTTAAGATTGTCGGCCCTGCGCAGACGTCGGTGCTGTCCCGCCGGGGGCGGAAGGGTCCTGTTTGGCTGGCGGTGGAGGCGGTACGGGTACAGGGGATGCCTGCCCTCTACCAGGTTCTCAGCTCCAACGGCTTGGACCTCCCGGACGGGGTACGGCGCGCGACCGGGATCGGGCCTGATTACGCCCCCCTGTATGCAGGGGCCCGTGTGCTGTCCGGGAACGAGGAGCATGCCGACGTTCTCCCGCCGGACCGCTCCCGGACCTATCTTGACGACCTCGTGCGGGCATACGAGAAGGGAGACCTCTACCGCCTGATCCCCAAGGGGATCCATGTCAACGGCACCAGTTACGCCGGGAACGTCTATCTGCCCCCGGAGGCGCCCCGGGGGGAAATCCGTCTTACGGCCTACGCCGTCCGGGACGGCAGGGTCGTGGCCCAGGCCCAACGGACGGTCACGGTGCGTAACACGTGGTTGGTGCGGCTGATGGATGCTGCAGCGCGACAGGAGCCCGCCGCCTACGGCATAACCGCGATCATCGTCGCCCTGGCCACAGGACTGGCGGTAGCCCAGATCTTCCGCCGGCTGAACGGTTTGGCCGGCAAAGAGAAAGGTCTCACGGCCGGACAGTAGTGAGGAGGCAGTGTCAATGGCCCAGGAACCAAGGGTGCGGGACCTGGTAACCCCGCTTGACGCCTTCGGCCGCATACCCATCGGGGCCAAATTGAAGGATGCGGTCCGCGCCGCCGGCCAGGCAGCGTCCCGGGCGGTGGTTGTTGACGACCCGGGCGGCCGGCCCATCGGGGTCCTTCCCCTGCGCGGCCTTTTCGAGATCCTTCAGCCCCGGTTCGCCAGAGTCAGCGATTGGTGGGTACCGCTCTTCTGGGAGGGGTTGCTTGCCGAACGCTGTGCCCAGGCTGACGCAATAAGCATCGAGGAGGTGGTGATCCCGCTTCGAGCAGTGGCCGTTCAGGCCGAAGACACGGTAATGCACGTCCTCTACACCATGCACAAGGCGAAGCTTGATGTCCTCCCTGTTCTGGAAGGGGATTCGTTGATCGGCCTGGTCGAGGCCGGACGACTGTTCGATGAGGTGGCCCGTCTTGTCACGGCCCGGTGTTAGGGCCATGTCAAACCGTGTTTCTGCATCCGGTACAGAAGAGTGGCTCTTGTAATGTGCAGTAAGGCGGCGGCCCGTGTCTGGTTGCCGCCACTTTTTTGCAGGGCCTGAATGATGAGCTGCTTCTCCACTTCGTCCAGGGCTACGCCCTCGTCGGGCAGTTCGAACGGTACCGGTGGGCCGGCCCTGGGCGTTTGCAGTTCCTTGGGCAGGTGTTCGGGGACGATAGGCCCGCCCTGGGCGAGGATCAGGGCGCGCTCGATGACGTTCTGCAGCTCGCGGACATTACCGGGCCAGTGGTAGCGCTGCAGAAGCTCCAGCGCTTCGGGCAGGATCACCGTTTCACGGTACAGGGTACGGAAGCGCATCAGGAAATGTCGTGCCAGGAGCGGGATATCGGACCGCCGCTCCCGCAGCGGCGGCAGATGGAGCTGGATAACGTTAAGGCGGTAATAGAGGTCTTCCCGGAAGGTGCCCTGGCGGACGGCTTCTTCCAGGTTACGGTTGGTGGCGGCGATAATCCTGATGTCGACGCGCAGGGTCTCGGTACCACCCAGACGTTCGAAGGTCTGGTCCTGAATCACCCGCAACAGCTTGGCCTGCATCGCCGGGGACATCTCGGCGATTTCATCCAGGAAGATGGTTCCGCGGTCGGCAAGCTGGAAGCGCCCCAGCTTGCGGGCCGTGGCGCCGGTAAAGGCGCCCCGCTCGTGCCCGAAAAGCTCCGATTCCAGGAGATGCTCGGGCAGAGCGGCGCAGTTGACGGCGACGAAGGGGCCGTCAAGCCGGGGGCTGGCGCGGTGTATGGCCACCGCCGCCACCTCTTTGCCGGTGCCGCTCTCGCCGGTGATCAAAACGGTGGCGTCGGTGGGGGCCACCTTCTCGATCAGGCGGCGGACATCCATAAAGGCCGGGCTCTCACCGATCATCTCGCCGTGTTCCTTGGTCAGTTCCGAGCGCAGGAAACTGACTTCGGTCAAAAGGTGGGAAACCTGGAGGGTCTTCTTAACGACGATCTTTAACTCGTCCAGATCGAAGGGCTTGGTGATGTAGTCGGCGGCCCCCGCCTTCATGGCCTCAATGGCCGTCTGGATGGTTCCGTGGGCGGTGATCATAATGACCGGCAGGCGCGGCTGGTTCTTTTTTACTTGCTCCAGGACCTCCAGGCCCGAGATATCCGGCATTTTCAGGTCGAGGATGACCAGCGAGGCCCCGTCCCGGTTGAGAAGAGCCAGGCCTTCCCGTCCGCTGGTGGTGGTGACCGCCTCATAACCCTCCTGGCGCATGGCGCGGGCCAGGGCCCAGCACATATGATCCTCGTCGTCAATAATCAGGATGCGGGGAACCACCGCCCGCCTCACCTCTTTCGGGCGACTCCTCGCCAGCCACCGGCAGGACGACGGTGAATGTCGCTCCTTTCCCGGGTTCGCTCTCCACCTCGATCCGCCCCCCGTGCATCTCGATGATCTGGTGGCTGATGGCCAGACCCAGGCCGTGACCTCCGTCCCGGGTCGTGTAATAGGGATCGAAAATATGCCCGATATCGACGGCGTGGATGCCCCTACCGGTGTCCTGGAAGGAGATGGAGACCCACTCTCTATCGCCGCAGGCGACCACCCTGAGGGTACCGCCGTCGGGCATCGCCTGCACGGCATTCAGAACCAGGTTAACAAAGACCTGTTTCAACTTCTCTCCGTCCCCCTGGATGGCGGGCAGATCGGCGGGGGCGTGAAGTTCCAGGGCAACCCGGTTCTGCCGGAAGAGGGATTCGGTAAAGGTGAGAACCGACCGCAGCAGGTCCGCCGGGTTCAGGCGTAAGATCACGCCGCGGCTCGGCCGCCCGAATTCCAGGAGTTCGGTGAGTACCCGGTTCTGGCGGTTAACCTGCTCCTTTACGACCGCCGCGTACTCTTCAACCCCGGCGACGCCCGGATCCTTCTCCATGACCTGGACGGTGGCCTTGATGATCCCGATGGGGTTGCGCAGCTCGTGGGCCAGGCCGGTCACCAGCCGGCCCAGGGCGGCCAGGTTCTCGGCGCGGCGCAGGCGTTCCTCCAGCCGTTCCTTTTCCTCCAGGGCCGAGGCCATCTTGTTGATGGCCAGGCTGATCTGGCCCATCTCTCCGGGCATGGCGGGGAGGCGGACATGGATATTGCGTTCCATGTGCTCCAGCCCGCTGCGGATTTGGCCGACTCTTCGGACAAAGTTGTTGACCACGAAGAGGGTGCCCACGGCGCCGAGGAAGAAGCTGAAAAGACTGAAGTAGCGGGTGACCATGCGGAAATTGCGGCTTTGAGTGAAGATGGGATTCAGGCGTTCCTCGGCCCATACGACGGCCACCAGCTTCCCTCCGTCGTAGAGGGGCACCAGGTGCTCAAAGAACTGGTCGTCCGGGTTGCCGGCCAGGCGGGCGAGGGGCTCTCCGCTGCCGAGTACGGCGGTGATGCCGGAGGACGCTTCGCGGTAGATGCGCTGTTCCCGCTCCCGCTCTTCTGTGGGTGTCAGACGCCGGTATTCGTGGAGAAAGCCTTCGGCGAAGATCTGGTCGCTGGCAGGTACATACAGCCCCAGCCGTACGCCGGGGTGTTCGCGGGCCAGAGGGGAGGCGACCGCCGTGAAGTTCTCGCTCAGGACGGCCGCCTGGCTGGAGGCCGGGAGGTCCCGCACCTGTCCTTCGATTCGCTCCCCGAGGTCGGTGGCCAGGATCCGGACGATGGTGGCCAGCCGCTCCTCCTTGTTGACCAGGGTGATCTCGTCGGTTTTGCTGGCGAAGGCCAGGTCGTAAAGCATGACCAGGATCGGCACCACCAGGATGGCGCCGATGATGAGCGGGATCTGGAAGCTCAGCCGGCGGCGGAGTGCGAAAAGGGGCATGTTCATTCCCCCCTGAGAAAAGGCTTACCCGGGCTGAAACGTAGCTTCCAAAGGCGGTGTTCCCCTCCGGCTGTTACCCCATGCTTTCGGCCAGCCAGCGGCGGCCGACCACCCGCAGCAGGAGAGCCACGGCCAGGGCCATTCCCAGGGTCGCCAGCAGCGTCGGTACGGTCGGCAGTATGTACCAGAGGTACAAATAGACGGAACTGATGACGATCGACATGAGCATCAGCGGGAAGGCGACCTTCATAAAGCCCAGGAAGCTCATTGGCAGTCCCCGCTTTTCGGCCATCCCGATGACGACGACATTGGCCGAGGCCCCGATGATCGTACCGTTGCCGCCCAGGCATGCGCCCAGGGACAAAGACCACCAGAGGAAGTTCAGGTCTGAAAGCGGGATGTTGCCCAGGGTGCCCATATCCTGGATCAGGGGGATCATGGTGGCCACGAAGGGGATGTTGTCCACGAAGGCCGAAGCAATGGCAGACAGCCACAGAATGAGCATTCCGGTGGGCACGATCAGTCCGCCGGTGACGTCGAGGGCGAAGCGGGCCAGCATGTTGATGACGCCGACCTCCTCCAGGGCGCCGACCACCACGAATAGCCCCACGAAGAAGAAGATCACCGGCCACTCAACCGCCTGTAGCGGGTGCTCCGGGTCGGAGCGGGTGACAAGGAGCAAAAGGCTCGCCCCTGCAAGGGCGATCACGCTGGATTCCAGGTGCAGGTACTGGTGGAGCATGAAGCCCAGTATGGTAAGGCCCAGAACCGCCAGCGAGCGTTTCAACAGCCCGATGTCACGCAATTCGGAGGTCTCGTCCAGTTCCATAAGGCTTTCCCTCATCTCCGGCCTGACGCGCAACTGCTTGCGGTAGTAGATCTGCAGGATGAAGATCGTGGTCACATGGATCAGGATCACCACCGGGGTGAGGTTGATCACGAAATCCATAAACCCCAGGTGGGTGGCGCTGCCGATCATGATGTTCGGCGGGTCGCCGATCAGGGTCGCCGTGCCGCCGATGTTTGAGGCCAGGATCTCGGTCAGCAGGAAGGGCAGTGGATTAAGTCCCAGCTTCCTGGCGATGGCGAACGTTACGGGGACGATCAATAGGACCGTAGTCACGTTGTCGAGAAGGGCCGAGAGCACCGCCGTGATCGCCGCCAGGGCGGCCAGGATGGCCAGGGGGCGCCCCCCGGCCGCCTTGGCGGCCCGGATGGCGAGGTATTCGAAGACGCCGGTCTCCCGCGTAACCCCGACGATGATCATCATACCCACCAGAAGGCCGATGGTGTTCCAGTCCACGGCATGAACGGCGGCCTCCGGGTCGAGAATGCCGGAAAGGACGATCACCGCGGCGCCGACGAAGGCGGCCACGGCACGGTGGATCTTTTCCGAAACGATGACGGCGTAGGTAATGAGAAAGACTCCGGTGGCGAAAAACACCTGGTAATTTTCCGGCACGAGCTGAACCCCTTTATTAACATTTTCCCATTTGGTGAATCAGTTCGCCGGGTAAAGAGCGTTTCCTGCCGGCGGGGGTTTCAAACAGGACCGGCACCCCGCGGGCCTTGGGCGCTCAAGTGCCGGTCCGCGGCGGTTTCGGGGGCGGGTATGCCGGCCGGCGCCGGGTTGTTACCCTCGATCAAAGTGCAGATTTCGTCGAAGATGCCATGGCTGCGCAGGATGCCGGTCACCCGTCCGTTTTCGACTACAGGCAAAGTTCCCACGTTATTGCTGACCATAAGGTGCACGGCCTTGGAAATCGGGTCGCTGGCGTTGACGCTGATGAAATTGAGCGGGCGCATCACCTCGCGCACTTTTTTCCGCGCCTCTTCGCGGCACTTAGCGGTGAAGAAACCGCGCCACCAGACAGGAAGGACCCAGCTTTCAGTAATGACGAAGTCCGGCTGCATGGCCCGCAGGATGGTCCTCTGGCTGATCACGCCCAGGGGTTGGCCGTCTCCGCCGGCGACCAGGAGAGTGCGAAAACCCCGGGCGGTGGCCTCCTTCAGGCGCGCCACCGCGGTACCGACGGTGTCATCGAGGGTTACCGCCGGGTAAGACTCCAGGGGAAGCATTAGATCTTTAGCCGTTTTCTCATACGGCATGTGGCTTCAGCGATTCCTCCTCCAGGGCCAGGTAGCCCCGACGCAACTCGCGGTTGACGCGCAAAACCTCGGCGGTAAACGCCTGCTGGGATTCTCCCGCCTGCGGCAGGTGTTCGACGTCGCCCGGCGTGGCGACCGTCATCCCGGGAGGGACGAAGGTCCCTCGGGGCAGGTCGACGTTCAAAACCAGCGCCCCGTGGCCGATAAAGCATCCGCGTCCCAGGCGGGACGAAAGGATGGTGGCCCTGAAGCCCACGAAGGAGCCCTCGCCGATCACGCAGGGGCCGTGCAGAATCGCGCCGTGCGCGATGCAGCAAGAGGGCCCGACCTCGATAAAACTGTTGAGCAGGGCATGCATGATCACGCCGTCCTGGACATTTGTGTCCCGCCGGATAATAATCGGGGAGCCCTCGTCGGCCCTCAGGACGGCGCCCGGGCAGACGATGACCCGGCTTTCAATGCGCACGTCGCCGATTAACACGGCCGCCGGGTCTGCAAAGGCGTCCCCGGCCACCGCCGGCATACGGGAATCCTGGCTCCACTCCGTCAGCGGGCTGGGCCGCAACAAGGCATAACCCCCTCCTTTTGGTACTTTGTTGAACAAGCTTCTGCCGTGGATGATGACCCCGCATCACGGGCCGAGGGGCCCGGCGACACCGATCATTTCACCGTTTCGGCCGGGACCGCGTCTCGGGTGCGGGAGGGTGGGACCTTCGGTCGGCGAACCGGGTTTTGGTTTAAAAAGTGACGATATTTCGCGCGACAGAAGGTTGAGAGTCCCTTTTCTGTGACGTTCCAGTCTAACATAAGTAGTGACAAATCTGTGAATAGATTCACATTATCACCCCTAATTTTAACACGGGGTGTTTGCCGGGTCAAGGCGGTCTGGTGGGCGGGACGTCGCGGAAGCCGGTATGAAGCAGATGCAGGCCATTGCTTTTGGGGGCCGGCGGCCCCTGAGAGGGAAGTGCCGGCCCCCCGCGGACCCCGGGTTAAACGGTTCCCCGGTCGGACGCCGAGCGGGGGACAACGACCACCCGGCGGGAGCCGACGAGGGCGCGGATGAATACGAACAGCACCAGAAGCAGGCTGGCGGCCCAGACCAGGTATCCGCCGGGGGTCGTCAGGCCGAACTGTTTGAGCGCCACGGCGAGGCCGGTGATCGCAAGCGCGGCGCCGGCCAGGGGCCGTACGGCAAGGTGCGGGACCCGCCGCTGGCATAGCAGCCCCACCTGCTCCCCGATGGTCATCCCCAGCAGGATCAGGATCACCGCGGCTACCTCCACCCGCCCGCCGAAGGAGAAGGTGAAGGCGCCCCATCCGGTTGCCAGCAGGCCCGCCAGGGCGGCGGTGGCCCTGGTTTCTTCCTGCTTCAGGCCGGCCACCGCCAGCGCCGGCAGGGCCAGCAGCGCGGCATCCATGCCCGTCAGGCCCATCAGGATCCCGGCGGTCACGCCCGCCAGGGGCAGCAGCGGCGCCAGGCGGGGGCAGGGCACGGGGGTCAGGCCGCGGCGGCCGAAGGTATATAACAGACCATAAGCAAGGAGGACGACGATGTAGAACCATCGTAAGGGGGGGCCGGTAACATTGGCGTCAGCCATAGTCAGCAGGAGTACCTTGCCGATGCTCACTCCTGCGGCGATCTGCAGCCCCAGCAGGATGCCGCGGCGAAAGTCGGGATTGGTGAAGCTGCCCTCACGGAAGGTATCCATTACGGCCCGTCCGAGAAGGCATACGATGCCTGTTCCCACCGCGTGGCTCATAGGGAAGCCAAAGATGTTCAGCGCGGGAATCAGGCCGAGAGTGCCGGCCGGACCCGCAAAACGGGTGAGCACACCGATGCCCAGGGCGATCATAAAAAGGGCAAAGCCGTTGACGAAGGTTTCGGCCAGGGCCAGATACATTGGGAACCCCTCCTCCAGGGCCGGTTTCGCGGCCCTACGTTCTACCGGCCCCGGCGCGCGTTCAGCCGGTGGGTGACAAACTCCGTAAGGGCACCCAGCCCGGCCGCGCACCCGACCACCAGGGCCAGAACCAGCAGTCCGTAAACGTAAACGCTGTTGGTATAGGACTCCATAAAGAAGGCGGTCAACCCGTCAAACATAAGGCCACCTCCACTAAAGGGTAATGACAATAGCATAAAAAAGGCATTGAACACATTGAGGAAACATGGTATACTCGAGTTGTACTCGTGGTGACAATCACAACTGCACTGACAGATAGCCGGTCAGCTATGGTCGGACCTTGCCATGAGGTGTAGGAGACCGGCCAGGGCATAGACCTCCAGTTGCCCCTGGATAAAGGCTTCGGAGTGCTGGTGGTCCGCATAAGGATACACGACCGGCAAGCGGGTCATATCGTGCACGACCCTGAACCCCGAGGCCAGGTTGGTGCAAGCGTCATACGCCGCGGCGATTTCCGTGCCGGTCGGACCGTGTAAGTCCGTACGGAGAACACGGGTGCGCCTGAGCATTTTTTCCTTCTTAATCACCTCTTCTCGCCGGGAGTAGCGGAAGTCGCTTTTCGCCGGCTCGTAATCGAACTCGATGAACTGTTCGCACCCGTGGCGCTTCAGTACATCCTGCACACGTTGACGGATGGTCTTTTCCCGGGTCAACTTCTTCTGGCGTACGGCGGCCCTCAGCTGGTCAAGGTCCTGGGCGGCCTGGGCCAGGCCGGACTCGATGGCCTGGTCGGAAGGGGCCTCCGGTTCGACGTTATGGCTGAGAATATAGCGTTGTCCCTCGAACTCTACGGTCTTGATCCAGCGGCCCCGGTGAATGGTTCCGTTTCCTGCCCAGGGGTCCGTGGCGGTGAAGGGTGCCCGGGCGTAACGCTCGGGCGGGAGGGCGACAATAGAATTTGGAACGGCCGGCGCAGCCCCCCCGAAGAGGTCCTCCTCGAAGAGGATAAAGGCGTCGCCCCCGCAGGTCTCACGGTACTGGTGCCGTAAGGCGCAGACGTGCTCCGGGGTTAGGTCCCCGGAAAGCAGGCGGCAGCCTATGGGCAGGCCGTCGGGGTGGACGATCAGGGCCATGGGCAACGGCCGGCGGTATGGCCGGATTTGATAGGCCGTCCCCGCGGTGGTGATGCCGCACTCGTTTCCCACGAATTCTCCCACTATCGGGTGGATAAAGAGGGAAGGCGGCTCCGAGTCCGCCCGGATGCGCTTCAGGATGTGCCTTTCGAGCGCCGGGACAATGGCGGCCAGGTGACAAAAGGCCTTGAAGAAGGCTATGCCGGGAACCTCTTCGCCGCCCAGCGGCCGCAAGTTCAGATCGGCACAACGGACGCTGAGCGGGCGGGTGTCTTCAGGGTGCAGGACGTGGGCGATAACGGCCGCCTCGATAAGGGAGCCGAATTCCTCCACTTTCGGAGTTTTATCCCCTTCAAGGCGGGCCAGGGCCTCATCCAGGCCCAGCCGGCACCAGACGCGCTGCAGGGGCTCGACCGATGCCCGCTCCGTGGCAGATGGGAGATCGATTTTAAACGACGGCAAAGCCGTGCCGGGGGGGCAAAGCCTGCTCAAGCCGGCGATGAGCGCCTCAACCTTGTCCGGGGCAAGCCGTTCGATGTTCCCCAGGTTGGCGATAACCCGCTGCCTGACCTTTCCGCCCTCGCGGTAATTCTCGATGAGCTTCAGGTAGATGTACTCCTTGTCTCCCCGGCGGGTGGTTACTTTACGAAAGAACACAATAATCACCACCTTGGCAAATACGTTGTGAACTGGCTAACTAACTGGGTGTTTCAACCCCGGGTCCAGGGGCCGTTTCCTGCGCGTAGTGTCAACTTATGTTGACCTGGATAGGCCATGTTCCGCGCCGAAAGCCGCAGATCCCTTAGGACGTGGCCTTGGTAAGGTTGGGGTTGGAGTAGTGACAAGGTTGTGAAAAAGTGCACTAACCTTTTAGATGATGCTAGCATGAGGGGGTAATGGAGTCAACGGGCTGGGTGATTGTAGTGTAAAAAAATTTTTGCCACCCCTCCTATCCTTGAAGGGGTGGCAAATTTGTCCCTGCTTCCTATCTTGTAAGCCCCAGTTTCTTTGCGGCCTGCGCCAACCCGTCGCGATAGTTCGGATGGGCGATGGCGATCAGGGCCTCGGCCCTCTGCCGGAGGGTCCGTCCCTTTAAGAAGGCCACGCCGTATTCGGTCGCCACCGCGTCGATGTCGTGACGCCCCACGCAGACGACGCTGTCCGGGCTGAGCTGGGGCACAATGGCCGACTGGCCCTTTTCGTTGCGGGAACGCAGGACGAGGAAAAACCGCCCCTCGGGCGCCATGGCACAGCCGCGCGCGAAGTCCACCTGCCCACCGCTGACAAGCCGCCTCGCCCCGAAGGCCTGGGCCGTTGCCTGGCCGAGAAGGTCGACCTCGCCTGCGGTGTAGATGGCCGTCATCCGGATGTTGCGCGCGATTATCGCCGGGTCGTTGGTATAGGAAACCGGGTGCATTTCGATCAGCGGGTTGTCATCCACGAAACGGTACAGGCGACGGGAGCCGATGACGGAGGTGCAGATGACCTTATCCGGATGGATGGTCTTATGACGGTTGGTGACCGCCCCGGCGTGGACCAAGTCGGCGATGGCGTCGGTGAGAAAATCGCAGTGCACTCCGAGGCCGTGCTTGTCACGGAGGGCCTCTCCGACGGCCTGGGGAATGGGGCCGAGGCCGAGGGCTATGGTCGCGCCGTCGGGGATGTGTTCGGCGACGTGGGCGGCGATGGCCTTTGTCTCTTCATCCGGTTCATCGTAGGCGTAGTCCGGGAGGGGACTGTCGTCCTCTACTATGCAATCGGCCTGGGCGATATGGATGAAGCTCGTGCCATGGGTCCGCGGCATATTGGGGTTAACCACCAGCAGTACCTTCTTCGCCAGGCGCGCCGCGGTGGTTGTGTAGTCCACCGCCACACCGAAGCTGCAGAAACCGTGCTGGTCGATGGGTGAAACGGTGCCCATGAAGATATCGATATCCATATTTTCGGCCAGGAAAGAGGGATACTGGTGGAAGTAGCCGAACATCAGCCCCGATCGTCCTGCCGGCACGCCCGGGCGGGGCGTCCCGTTGGCTATCCAGGCGACATGCCGGAAGTGGCGTTCCATGCCGGGTTTACGGTAGCCGTTCCCACCCATGGGAAGCATTTGGTGGATACGCACCCCGCGCAGGTCCGCCTTGCGCTGGGTCATTGCCTCCAGCAGGACCGTGGGTTCACCGGCGCCCAGCGGCAGTACGATATTCTGCTCCGACTCGATATACTTGACAGCGTCTTCGGGGGTGCACCTCTTAGCCTGATAGAGTTCTCTTAAAAACTGCTTGTCGTCCGTGAGAGGGGGGGTTTTAAACCAGACCATTTGGCACCATCCCTTTCTAAGTAATGGTTACGGGGTGACAAAACTTCCCCGGCGGCAGTGCAAATTGTTGTTGTCATTCTCGTAAACCAACTAGTATAATACTATAAAGCCACCCATCTGTCCCGGATATACCAGGTTCCCGTAATGACAACCCGTAGTGACAAGGCGAAGACACCTCAAGCGGCTGGGGAGGTGTTAGCACTAGAAATTCCAAGCAATAATCACCTCGGGTTTGGGCACATTTCGTTTCTTTTATTTTCGCACCTTAAGTACTTTGGTTCACAATTGAATCGAGGCTCCCCAGAGGAAGCGAGGATGCTTCCGAGCGAGATAGAAAGAGATAACCGGGTATAATAGTATGTCAGCACCTTTTTGCGGTTGTTGTACTTTCGGATTGAAGGAGAGAGAGTCGGATGGAGATTTATCTGCCCATTGCGGGTATGCCGGTTAATGTTTTCCTCATCATGGGTCTAGGGGCGTTAGTCGGTGTCCTCTCCGGTTTGTTCGGCGTCGGCGGCGGTTTTCTGCTCACGCCCCTGCTGCTTTTCGTCGGTATTCCCCCGGCCGTGGCCGCGGCCTCGGACACGAACCAGATCGTCGCTGCTTCCTCGTCCGGTGCCCTGGCGCACAAACGCCTGGGCAACGTGGACATGAAAATGGGGCTTATCTACCTGGCAGGGGGTATCCTGGGCGGTACCTTCGGTGCGCAACTGGTGAAGTTCCTGCGCGGAGTCGGCAATTACGATCTCACGATGAAGCTTATCTACGTGGTAATGCTCACCCTCGTCGGCGGGTTTATGTTTATTGAAGGCCTGCAGACCCTGCGGGGCAAGGCTGCGGCCAAGAAGGAAGACGCCAAGCCCTCCGCTTTCAAGCGCTTTGTAGACTCCCTGCCTTTCCAGACGGAGTTTAAGACCAGCGGTGTACGGATCTCTATCCTTTTCCCCATCCTCCTCGGGTTCCTGGTCGGGGCCCTGGCTGCCCTGCTCGGCGTCGGCGGCGGCTTCATTACGATGCCGGCCATGATCTACCTCCTGGGCATGCCCACCATCGTGGCCATCGGCACCGACCTCTTCCAGATGGTTTTTACGACGATCAACATCACAATTCAGCAAGCCGTTACGAACCACACGGTGGATATCGTCCTGGCCATCCTGCTGTTCTGCGGTTCGACGATCGGAGCGCAGGTCGGCGCCCGCCTGTCGCGCCGGTTCAAGGGCGAGCAGTTGCGTGTGCTCCTGGCCGTCATCGTGCTCTCGGTGATGGTGAAGATCGTTTTTGACCTGGTGGCGACTCCCGACTCACTAATCCAGTTCGCTTCGGGGGGTGGCGGTCACTAATGAAGAGGACGGCGCGCGGACTGACGGCTATCGTCCTGACCCTGCTGCTTGTTCTGGGGGCCGGAAGCTGGTGCTTCGCGGCCGCAGCCGAGGTCAGCCTGAGTTCGGATGTTATTGAGATCGGTACCGGTTTCGCGGGCAGCGAAGTGGAGGTCAAGGGCAGCGTCCCGGGTGGCAGTGTAGTGGTCGTGAAGGTGGTGGCGCCCGAGAAGAAGGCCGCTCTGAGCCGCAAAGGGCGGGTCAGCGGGCTCTGGATGACCGTCGAGCAGGCTACGGTCAGCGGCATGCCGGGCATGTACAAGGTCTTTACTTCCGGCCCGGTAGGGGACCTGCCGGAGGGGGTGCAGGCGGAACTGGGCCTGGATAAGGAGTTCATGTCGCTGAAAGATGCCGCTCAGGTTACAACGAAACACGAGGAGGAAACGGTCGCCGTACCCCGGGAGCAGGCCGACGTCTTCCTGGACGGCCTGATCGGGCTGATGGCCGAGAAGAATCTCTACACGATCAACGAAGGTGCCATTAAGGTTAACGGAGAGTCCTTTGCGGGAACCATCGACATCCCGCCTGATATCCCGCGCGGGGAGACCCGGATCGAGGTTTACGCCGTGCAGAACGGCGCCGTGATCGCCACTGCGGACACCACCCTCAAGGCCGAGCCCGTCGGCCTGGTGCGGACACTGGGTAACATGGCCCAGCATAACGCGGTCTCATACGGTATCCTGGCGGTCCTGATCGCCCTCTCCGCCGGGATCACTATCGCCCAGTTCTTCAAGTGGCTGCAGAAGGTCATCTTTAAGGACGAAGGCGTAAGCGCCCATCACTGATTAAAGCTTGCGGTCTGCAAAATGGGCCCGTCTCCGGCGGCGGAGATGGGCCCTTACTTGTTCAGTGCCGGTCGTTATCGTCTTGAATACTCTTTTCGGCCACACGGGTGATGAGAGAGGCCAGCACCCGCCGCTCCTCCTTGTTACCTTCGTCCCACAGTTCCTTGATCAGCCGTTGCTCTCTGTTCCCAGGGTCGAAGTGCCTGGCGATGAACTCGCCCAGGTGATAGGACGCGTCCTCGACCGTCCGGTCGCTCAGGCCGATCCTTTCTGCGGTTTTGGCCATCGTGCCCAGGAAATGCTTCCACTTGTGCCAGGTGGTTTCAAGTTCCACGGCTCCTTAACCTCCTCCCGCCGTTAATGTCCCCCACCAGGCCCGGACTCTATTAATTAAAGCAGTCTCATAGACGCCGGTGAAGATTGACCTGAGTTTGCACACGCTGTCCGTCAGGGCGAAATAGATATGGACGGCAATGCTGGCGGTGAGCGCAACGGTGCCCAGGTAGAGCAGGCGGCGGATGCGGTTGAGGCCCCCAACCAAGGATACCGGGCGGGTGAAAAAATGCGGGGAGTGGAGGATGATCCCAATGGAGCCCAAAAGGGGAATGAGAACCAGCCAGAGGGTATACAAGAGTTTCTGTCCCGGGTTGTATTTGAAGAACTGTGGTTTCTTATGCGTTAAGAAGGCCTCGTATCGCAGGAACCGGGGCAGCCGCGCCAGGTCGGCGGCCGTCGGGACGAGGTCCGGGTATTTGCGGAGGGCATAGAGGTAGCCGAGGTAGAGGGCGCCCAGCGCGAAGCCCACGGACAGGTGGGCCTTTCTTACGCGCCGCATTTCCACCGGCCAGCGGTGAGGGAGAGGGTTGGAAAGGTAGAGGCCGGTCACGATCTCGGTGGCCAGGGCGGGGACGAGCAGCCAGTGGAAGACCCGGATCGGGAGCGGATGGCGCAAAATCTTCACCTTTACCATTCAGTCCTCCTCCTCCAACCACGTCTCATTCACCGGCTGGCGCCGTCATCCTCGCCAATTTAAGCGGGTGCGGCCGACGGCGTGCGCTTCGGAAAAACCACGGCCCCATCCCGTGAGTGGCTGACGACCGACGACCGATGCGTGATGAGGCTTCTCAGATAATGAACCGTTGTACGTTGCCGCCCGGAGTCAGGAGGTGGGTGGCGCAGGCCATGCAGGGGTCGAAGGCGCGCACCACCCGACCGATCTCCACCGGCTGCTTCGGGTTGGCCACCGGGGTACCGAGTAGGGCCTCCTCGATCGGTCCGGGGCGGCCCTCACCGTCCCGCGGGGAGAAATGCCAGGCCGAGGGGGTTATGACCTGGTAGCGATCGATCCGTCCCCCGCGCACCCGAACCCGGTGCAAAAGACCTCCCCGTGGCACCCCGGAAATACCCAACCCCTCGCCTTCCTCCGGCAGTTCATATCTTCGGTAGACCGGCTGGCCCGGTTCCAGCTGTTCAAGCCATTCCTGCATCAGCCCGCCGATGATTTCGGCCTCGATGGCCCGGGCCAGGATGCGGTCCATAGTGGAGACCCCCCGGCGGTACCTGCCGCTGACCCAGAGGCGTACCAGCGGCCCGGTTTCCACGGCCCGGCCGCGGTAACGCGGGGCTTTCACCCAGGAGTAAGCTCCTTTGCGGCCGGGGTCCGGTTTTGTGTCCGAAAGGGCTTTCCAACCGTTTTCCGGCTGGTCACTGAAAAAGGAGTGTCGTACGCTTTCCGAAATCTCGCGCACATCGACCTCTTCGATTCGTCCTTCAATGAGCGCAGCTCCAGGAAAACGATAGTCCCGGGCGCCGGGAGTGCGCGGGAACATCCCGTAAGTCATCATGTTCTCCGGGCGCCTGCCGATCTCAAAGTAATCCGAGTAGTGTTCGGCCAGGGCATGGGCGTCGGGCAGGTACTTTTCGCTGATAAAGCGGTTGACCCGTTGCAGTTTGGACCGCAGGTCCAGGATGATGTCCGGGCGGGGGATCACGGTGGCCCCGCCGCCGATGATGCCGTGCTGGTGGGGGACCTTGCCCCCCAGGATCACCTCCATTTCATTAATCACCCGCGTTACGTCCCCCGCGCCGAAGTAGTGCTCAACCAAACGGCTGTTCAGGGCCCGGGGCAGCCGCAGATCCTTGGTGTACTGAGGTTTAAAGGGGTGCATGTCCGGTCCCTGCACCCAATCGGGCAGGCCGAGGAAGTAGAAGTGACGGATCTGGTTTTGCAGGGTGACCACGCCCAGGAGCAGGTTACGGACCAACTGGCCGTCGGGCGTGGGCTGGATACCGGCCAGGTCGTCAAGGGCCTCGGCCGCGGCCACGGCGTGTGAGGCGCAACAAATACCGCAGATGCGCTGGGTCAGGTAGGGGGCGTCCCGGGGGTCGCGGCCCCGCATGATCAACTCAAAGCCGCGGAAGAACGTGCCGCAGCAGCGGGCGTCAACCACCTGCCCTCCTTCCACCGTAACCTCCAGTTGCCCCGGGCCGATGGACCTGGTCATCGGACTAATCACAATCTTCATCCGGTGCAATCCTTCCGGGCCTTACCCCAATCGGTTTGGCCTACTTCTTTTTTCCCCAGACCCTCTTCAGGCGTCCGGTCAGCACGTTGGCTATAAAATGCACCCCGATGCCCAGGGCCGCCGCCGCCCCGGTGACCAGCCCCACCCGGTTGGCTGCCACCCTGACGTTGGGTAGCCGGATATCAGGCAGGTGTTCAAAGAAGGGGCTGGTACCGTCGGGGAACTCGGGGCTGGTGCAGCCGATGCAGGGCGTGTTCACGCCCACCGGCCAGCTCTGGTGTTCTCCGCTCCACTGGCGGAGCGGGCAGTCCGCGAAGGTGACCGAGCCCTTACAGCCGAGCTTGTACATACACCATGGCTCTCCGGGTTCCTTGGCAAAGATCCCGCTTTCGAAATAGTACCGCCGCGTGCAATGGTTATGGATCGTTTCCTCGTAAAACATCCGGGGGCGGTTGAGGGCGTCCAGCTCGGGCTCCCCGTACCAGGCGAGCGCGGCCAGAGTGCCGAGCACCCAGTCCGGGTGAACCGGGCACCCCGGAACGTTGATCACCTTGCGCGCCACGACCGCCGAAAGGGGCTTGGAGCCGGAAGGGTTCGGGGCCGCGGCGAAGGGACCGCCGAAAGCGGCACAGCTGCCGACGGCCACCACGTGTTTGGCCGGTGTTGACACCTCTTGCACCGCTTCCAGGGCCGTCCAAGGCCGCCCGTTCTTTCGACCCACCACGGCGTAGTACCCGCCGGCGGCGGTGGGGACGGTCCCCTCGACGACAAGGGTATAACCGCCCTCGCCCAGGCATTCCCGCAGGACGGCGTCCGCCATTTCCCCCTCGGCCGCCATCAGGGTGTGGCAGTAGCGCAGGTCGAGGAAGCCCTGTAAGATCTCCCGGAAGGTCGGATCAAGGGAGTTCAATGTCGACAGGATGTTGCCGCAACAGGAGTTGGTCTCCAGCCAGACCACGGGCAAGCGCGGCGGGTTACCCCCGGGCTGCGCCCGATCGGCCTCGCGCCGGCCCCCGCCCGCGTTCATGTCTGTCTCCGGACCGGTGATGCCGGCACGGCTATCGTCCCGGCGATTAACAGGGTTACGCATCCTTGTTCAATGTCAAGACCTCTTGGCTGTGTTTTTTTACGCTCTATTGTAACCTTCTACGGGGATGTCGATACTTCACGTTTTTGTAAACTTTATGCAAAAATTAAGGGAAGCGGGAGGAAATCTTCAATAGGGTGACGAAGGTAGTTTCATCCAGAGTAGAGGGGGTCCCTTTTTGCGTAAAGTACCGACCCGCGCCCTGGTGCCCGGCCAGAGAGTGGCTCACGCTATCTACTCCAGCGATGGCCAGTTGCTCTTAAACGCCGGGGTAATTCTTACCGAGGGAATTATCGCCCGCCTGCAAATGCTCGGCGTACCGGCGCTCTATATCGACGACGGGCTGCTTCCCGATGTCGAGGTCCTCGATGTAATCAGCGAAGAAACCCGCCGGGATGCAGTCGTCCGGGTGCGGCGGTTGCTGGAGGACGTCAAGGGGGGCGCAAAACGGCCGGTCGTCAGCCGGGTGCTGATCCGGGCGGAGGAGATGGTACAGACCGTCAATGAGATCATCGACCAGCTTCTCTCCCGGCGGTCGCTTGTCGTTAACCTGGTGGATATGCGCACTCTGGACGACTATACCTTCGGCCACTGCGTCAACGTGTGTGTCCTGTCCCTCCTCACCGGCATGACCCTTGGTTACGACCGCGCCCGCCTCTTCCAGCTCGGGATGGGGGCGCTCCTGCATGATATCGGCAAGACACGGGTGCCCCAGGAGATCCTCAATAAGCCCGAACCCCTCACCCCCGGGGAGTTTGAGATCATTAAGAGACACACCATACTTGGATTCGAGATCTTACGCAACTGCGATGGAATCAGTTCCCTGGCCGCCACTGTCGCCCACCAGCACCACGAGCGCTGGCAGGGTCAGGGCTACCCCCAGGGCCTGAGGGGCCCGCGCATTCACGAGTTCGCCAGCATCACCGGCGTGGCCGACGCCTTTGACGCCATTACCGCCGACCGGGTTTACCGGAAGGCTTACCCGCCGTACGAGGCTTATGAGATGATTGCCGGCTCGGGCGATTTCCTTTTTAATTTCCGTGTTGTTCAGGCCTTCCTGCAGAATGTGGCCGCCTACCCGGTGGGAACCGTGGTCGAACTGACGACGGGCTGGACAGGAGTGGTCGTGGACACCCCGCGCGGACAACCCCTCCGTCCCCGCGTGCGCATCCTTTTTGGGAGGGATGGACAGCCGGTAACCGAACCCTGGGAGGTCTCCCTGACGGATGAACCTTCACTCGCGGTCAGCCGGGTTCGGGACGAAGAGGGACTGCAGCACCTGCAGAGCAAACAGCGGCAAGCCTGAAGGGCGACCCGCCGGCCGTGAAGAATCTGCTTTTTGCCCGTTACCTGGGGGGCCGGTGCGGGCTTATATTATATGGGGAATGTTGTCCATCATGTGCCGTTAGGTGTATATTAGTGACGTTCTAAGAAAACCTTCAAGACAAAGGAGCGTGGTAAAGGTGAGCGGGAGAAGGTTGTTACTGTTCATCGCTCTGGCGGCGTTCGTGGCCGGGGTGATGTTCGCCGGGGGGGCCAT